>NZ_RZOJ01000420.1:0-5240 GCF_003998845.1 Mesorhizobium sp. M4A.F.Ca.ET.022.05.2.1
GTATCCCACCTTCGAGCCGCTGATCGATCGCGGCATCGCTGTCGCGATCGACGGCACGATCTATCGGGATACGTGGTCGAAGGAATTGCCTGAGGGGGCGGAGATTTTTCTGCTGCCAAGACTGGCGGGGGGATAGGCCGGCAGCCGACCGCCCCCGCATGGCCAGTCCATCCGGCTCGCCACGAGGCCTTGCTCCTGCTTTCACAGATTTCGCGCGAGTTAGATCCGGTGCTGGTCGTCGCCTCGACCCAGCTTTTACGTCCCTATAGGCCCGCAAGGGCCTGAGCGGTAAGCAGCCGAGCGACCAAACGGTACTGCTCTACGAGGAAATCCTCATTGGTGAACCACTCGGCATAGGGCGCCATGCGAACGCCCTGCGCTTCAGCATCCTTGATTTGGCTGGCGCCGGCGAACATGAGCCGTTTGCCGTCCGATGAACGAACCATCTCAGCGCTGACGGTCATCGCAATGCCTCGCCCATCGCCGACTGGTACGCTCAATGCGTTGTAGACATTGATCTTCAGCTTGGCGGAGGCGCCCGATGCCGCGTCTGTTACGCGATATCCCTTGCTAATAAGGTCTTCCTTCGCCTGACTCTCGATGAGCTCGCGGAGATTTGTGCGCGTGTCCACGATCTCTTGAAGACGAGAAGTAGCCTCTGATACCGTGGCGGGCACTTTCCCGGAACTTGCATTTGCCTCACTTGAATTTGGCGCAAAGACAGAGGCTTTCGACAGCTGCACAGGCTCCACGTAGACGGAGCCCATGGAGGCCTTGCTCTGCGGGTCAATGGAGGACGAGACGCAAGCGGTAAGAGCAACCGCTGCAAAGACAACAAGACTGCGGCGAAGCACTGGAATCTCCAAATTTTCAAAGTCGATTCGCCATACTACGGAACCGGCAATTCGGGGAGTACCGCACACGTTGCGACAAACTGGTCGTTTAGCGCGGACTGCGATCCGGACCGATCGGAACTGCGAACCTCAGCGATAATTTTGGTGCTTTGGGCCCGACGCTTGTGGTGTCACTGACAAGTCGCCTGCGGCGCAGCGCAGGCCGCCCCGTCTGCCGTGAGCGAGCGCGCGAACAGAATTTGGAGCCTCTCCAAAATGCTCGCGGAAGGTTTTTGAAAAATGCGAAGGAGACTCAAAGCCGCAGGCAACGGCGATCTCCAGGATCCGCAGTTCGGTCGAATCCGGCAGCTGCGGCGAAGCGCCCTCTTCGGTAGCTCGCGACAACTTTCGCCGGCGTCCACTCAAGGCCGCGCCATGCGATCCAAAGCAAGACGGCTTGACCGGCGAAGCCGACGACGATCGAAGTAACAGCTATCCCCGAGATGATATCGGAATCCATGTTCGCGAGCCCCCGCTTCGCTTAATTTACAAGTTGAAGTATTGGGCTGACTCACGTGGGAGTCGAGGGCCAACATCTATCTCAAATGGACTAAGCCGAAAGGGGTATATTGAGACCGGCGAAGCAGTCTAAAGAAATTCCAGAAAGCGCAGCGGCTTTTCGTCCGGAATTGTGTCAAGACAAATGCGCAAAACGGGTCGGCGATTCCGCCAAGAGCTGCAAGGCTGTAGCCAAGCGTGCTACGATTGCGCCTGCTGCGTCTTGATGATGCGATGTCGCCAGCTTAAGCGCCAAGCCAAGGAGCCCGGCGATCCTGTTCAATCAGACCTGCCCTCTGTCGGACTGACGCCGCCCTAGGCCCCCAGCGTCGGCTCCGTATTCACCTCCAGTGCCTCCTCCGCCTCATCTTCGTCCCCAAGCACCTCGCCGTTCACACCCAGCGGCCGGCCGATCCAGATCGGGTCGATCAGATGGTCGCGCTTGGGGTTGGTGGTGTTGGGGTGGATGAGAATGCTCAGGCCGCCGTGGTTCAACATCAGCCATGGCACCAGCGTAGCGAAGAGCTCGTTGGCGAACGAGACCTGGTACATCGCCTGCTGATGCGGGCCGACCGGCTCGTCGCGCCAGTTGCCGAGGCGCACGCGGAAACGTTCTGCGATGCGAAGCCGCAGCCATTCGGCATGCCGCCGCTCAGGCTGCCCGGCATAGTAGATATGGGCGTGATAGCTGGCGATCTCCGCGAGTGTTCTTGGACTGGCTTTTTCGTTCACCGGATGCTCCCCTTCGATTGATGTCGCGCCCCATCGCCTCATCATATCGATGATGCAGGGATTGTGGAATCTCCGGCCGCTCGAAGGATCGCAAATGGCGGCGCCCTCTCCGTCTCGGCTTCGCCGAGCCAGCCCGCTCCCGAAGGGGCCAGGAGCCCAAGCTTATCGAAGCGCAATTGCGGACGGCTTCACGTTTTTCCCGGGATGGGCTTGACCACCGTGGCGAGCACGATGCCGGCCACGATGAAGACAGCACCAACCAGGTCGTAGTCATGCAGGTTCTCGCCGAGCAGCAGATAGGCCAGTATCGCGACGAACACCGTCTGCAGGTAGAGCAGCATGCTCGCTCGGCTGGCGCCGAGCGTCTCCACGCTTCGGTTGTAGAGATAGTACATCAGCGCGCCGCCCGGACCCGCCAGATAGGCGAGCGCGAGCAGGCCGTTGATGGTCATGGCCGAGCGTTCGTCGTTGAACAGTTCCCACAGATGGAAGGGCAGGGCGACCAGCGCGCCGGCGCCAAGCAGCAGAACCACCAGCGGTAGCAGCTCGAGGCCGAATTTGGAACGGCGCAGCAGCACGGTATAGAGACCCCAGCAGAACGCGCTGCCGACGATCCACAATTCGCCGGGATTGAACCGGAGCTGAAGCAGCGCCGTCAGGTTGCCGTGCGCGACGATGACCATCATCCCGGCAAGCGCCGCCAGCGCGCCGAGCGACTTCCAGAGCCCGAGCGGCTCGCCAAGCACAAAACGGGCGAGCACCATCGTCATGACCGGCGACAGCGCCATGATGATGCCGGCCGTTGTGGCGTCGGTGTCGTTGAGGCCGTGGTAGATCATGCCCTGGCAAAGCGTCAGGCCGATCGCGCCGACGACGACGATCTCCACCGCGCGGGTTTTGAGCAGCGTGATCATCGCGCCGTGATGGCGGTGCACGATCGGCAGCAGGATGGCTGAGGCGAGCGCAAGCCGCCAGAAGCAGAGGCCCCAGGGCGGCATTTCCGGCGCCACCCATTTGGCCGCGATGTAGACGCCGGCCGAAAGCAGCCAGCACAGCACGGCGGCCGGATAGCCGGTCAAGGACGATAGAGTCGGGGAGGATCCGGTCGAGGAGGATATCGTCCCGACGGCGGGCTGATCTCCTGGATGGGATATCGGTATTGCCAGCATGCCATGTCTCCCGTTGAAGAAACGTCAGCCAAAGCCGGCAATATATCACTGCCTTTGAATGTTACATCTCACAAGAATAGTCATGCGTAGGAGGCGCAATCTTTCCAGGCCCGAGCCGCCGGTAATGTCGCGCCCAGCCTGCCGGCAATGCGCGCCCAGCCCGATCACGATGCTCGCTTATCTCAGCCGCAAGTTCTGAGCCGGGCGACCAACGACGATAACCCTGTTTCTCGCTGCCTCGTCCAAGCCCGCGCCTTGTGGAAGCAAGCGATCTGTGGTTTCTCCGCGATGCTTTAGGAAAGGCTTGTGGATGAGAATTGCAGTGCTTGTCGTGCTGGCGGCGACTTTGGCCGGGTGTGTGACCTCTCCGGTCGACTATGAAACGTCGCTTTCGCAGCAGGACCCGAAATGGGCGTCGCCGGAATGCCAGAAAGCCCGCATGGATGCCTCGAACTACGCCGCTCGCGAAAAGGAGCACCCCGGCTGGGGCTTCGGCGTCCTGCTTGGCCCGTACAGCATGGGGCTGGTGGCGGCCATCAAGGAGCACGAGCAGAAGCAGCGAAAGCTGTTCGCCCGCGAGGTGCACTTGAACTGCTCGAGCCTGCCGCTGCCGAAGGACCTGGAGAGCGATTCCCGGGACGCGATCGCAGTTCAGACAAAATATCCCTAGACTGCACTGGGCCCCGATACGCGACGACAAGCACGGCTTGCGTATCAGACGATCCTCACGCGATTATTCCAGCGCACAATGCCGGGATCGCGATCGACAGGCTCGATCCGGTGCCGGCTTCAAGGGGGTTCGATGCGGCGTGTACCGATCGTCATGCGGCCGCTTGGCGGCATGGGAAACAGGATGTTCCAGTACATGTTCAGCCATGTGCTGGCCGGGCGCATTCCCGGCGGCTATGTCTGCAACGCCGATCTGCCGGAATGGTCCATCGCCAAGCTGCGGCCGCCTCTTGTGTGGAGATACCGGGCGCTTCGGGTAGAAGGCTATCATCGCTACGATCTCGACACGATCGCTGCCGCGTTCCGTGAGAAACGCGCGCGGAGCATCCTGTTCAAGGGCTTCGCACAGAGGTTGGGCTATTACGATCGAATGGAGGTTTCCGGGTTTTTCGACGGGCGTGCAGTCGATGCGCCGACCTATGGCGACGAATTCCTCGTCATCCATGTGCGGGCCGGCGATATACTCGACGGCTCCCACCGCAACTACTGCCCGATGCCGTTCGCCTTCTTCGAGACCCTTAGCCGGGACAGTGGCCGCAAGCCGGTCTTCGTCGGCCAGGTCCATGACGACAATGATTATTGCCGGCGCCTGCGCCAGCGCTTTCCCGATGCCGCCTTCGCGCCGAAGGCATCGCCGTTGACTGATTTCGAGACGCTGCGCCGGGCAAGCCATGTCGTCGCGTCGGTAGGCAGCTTTGCCTGGCTGGCCTGCTGGCTGTCGTCGGCGCGCACGATCCACCTGCCGGTGGCCGGCATCCTGGATCCGGCGATCAGGCCGGACATCGACCTGCTTCCGCCTGGCGACGCACGCTACCGCTTTCATAAGTTGGACATCGGCGACTGGACAGCGTCCGCCGAGCGGCTCGCGGCCTTCTATGGCGATGCGATCAAGTTTCGGCAGATCGAACTTCGGCAATTGGCACGATGAAAGAGTTGCGATGAGATTTCCGCTTTCGGTCGACAGGCCCGTGATCTGCGCGATCATGAAGCTGGAGCAACCCTATGTGATCGAATGGACCGCGTGGCACAAGCTGCACGGTTTCGATCTGATGATCGCCGACAATTGCGTCGCCGGGCCGCAGACGGCGGTGCTTTCGGCGTTGCGCGACGCCGGCTGGATCGAGCTGGTCGACTGGCGGCACGATCGGCTGCAGCCGCAGCGGCGGGCCTATTCGCACCTCTACTGGCGGGGACTGTTTCCAGGGTATCCCTATTTCCG
>NZ_RZOJ01000421.1:0-5223 GCF_003998845.1 Mesorhizobium sp. M4A.F.Ca.ET.022.05.2.1
ACGCCAGCACGCAATTGCGCTTGCTCGTTCAGGGCGGCGTGCTCGTAGCCGCGGTCATAGCGGACGCGCTCATTGCCCGGAGCGGATCTTCGTCGTCGCGCTAAACTGGCCGCCTGTCTGCCGCAACCCAAGTTGGGAGAAGATCAAGATGTTGATCGGCTATGCCGATAAGCTTTCCGTCGATGCAGGCGACCATGTCGAAATCAAAGTCAGCGCTGCGGGCATCTACAGATCGCAACTGGTGCGCGTGCGAGGCATGAAAGAAGGCGCCGCCGGTCTCTCGGTTGCCGAAGAACCAGTGTCATCCAAGAGCAATGGTCAGCACACCGGCCGGGTGCAGGCACTTCATCCGGGATCGTTCGTCGATGCTGCCTTGCCGAGGGTCGATTTCGCCAAGGGTGTTGGGGTCAGCCTGTGGGTGAAACCGACCGCTCCAGGTCGTCTTTGCCAGACGCTGTTCAGCCTCTCTGACGATAGCTCTGTCACTCGCATGATGCTTGAACTCGATCGGACCGGCCGGTTGGCGCTATATCTGCGGTCGTCGAACGGCGCGGTCACGATGGGGGCCTCACCCGATCCGCTGCCCAAGGGGCGTTGGGTGCTCTTGAAGGCTGTCTATGACCCCGGCGAAGCGGTACTGCGCCTGACCGCGGAAGAACAGACCGGCACGCGCTGCTGGTCGACGCCGGTCGTGGTAGCGGAAGGATCCGCCGCACGTTTTCGTGTCGGCGCCGCGCATGCCGAAGACGGCCGCGCGACGGACTGCTTCAACGGATGCGTATCCGAGGTCACTGTATTTGGAGCGTCGCCGAAGCAGCCTATCCTGCAATGGGACTTCTCCAGGCAAATGGACAGCGACATCGCGGTGGACCTCTCCGGAGCCGGGCGGCACGGACGGCTACTCAACCGGCCGGCTCGAGCGGTTCTTGGTCCTGCATGGGACAAGAAGACCATCCGCTGGACCGACGACCCGGCGCAGTGGAATGCATTGCATCTGCATGATGACGATCTCGATGACGCGCAATGGAAAACGGACTTCGAGGTCGAAGCTCCCGCCGAAAGCGGGATATATGCCGTTCGCCTGAACCAGGGTGAAACCAGCTACTACATTCCCTTTTATGTTCGCCCGGGCGCGGTCAGGAAACGGGTCCTGTTCGTCGCTCCAACGAACACTTACCTCGCCTATGGCAACGAGCATCTTTGGGAGGGCGAGCGCGGAATCGCCCATCAAAAGATGATGAGTTTTCCGATCGTGCTGGACAAGGCGGAAACCATTCTTCAGCAGATACCTTCACTCGGCAGATCCCTGTACGATCGGCATTCGGACGATAGCGGGGTGATCTATGCTTCGCGGTTGCGCCCCTTGACCAACGTGCAGCCAAACTACATCAACTGGCTGGCGGGCGGACCGAGACATTTCTCCGGCGACTTCTTCATCACCGGTTGGCTGGACAGCATCGACATCGAATTCGACGTGGCGACCGATGAGGACGTCGATAATTTAGGCAAAAGCCTGCTCGACGGCTACGACGTGGTCCTCACCGGAAGCCACCCGGAATACCCCACTGCGGCCGAGTTCGACGCTTTCGAAGATTACGTCAAGGACGGCGGCAAGTTGATGTATCTCGGAGCCAACGGATTTTTCTGGGTCACGAGTTACGTCAACAAGCTGCGCACCGCCATCGAGGTGCGGCGGGGCTATGCGGCCCAGCGCAACTGGACCTCCCATGCGGCTGAGCTTTATCACAGTTCGACCGGCGAGATGGGCGGCGCCTACAGGCACCGCGGCCGTGACCAAAATCCGTTCCTTGGGATTGGCATGGCCGCCGCCGGATGGGGGCCGGCCTCGGGCTTCACGCGCACGCCGGAAAGCCATGCCGAAGCGGTGGCGTGGGTTTTCGAGGGTATTGCGAGCGAAACGGTGGGTGAGCACGGTTATTTGTTGGGTGGCGCGGCCGGCGATGAGCTCGATCACGCAGATCCAGCGCGCGGAACGCCCGACAGCACGGTCGTGTTGATGTCGTCCAGACATAACGATCTCTTCTTCCCAAGCCTCGACAGCGTCACGGAAGTCGCACCAAATCAGCAGGGTTCCAAAAACCCGCACGTGCGCGCCGACGTGGTTCTTGTTGAACATCCCGGAGGGGGCAAGGTGTTCTCAACGGGCTCCATCTGCTGGGCAGGTAGCCTGGGGTCAAATGGCTATGACAACGACATCGCGAGATTGACCACCAACGTGCTGCGGAAGTTCTTGGCAGAGTGAGCACGACCTCGGAGATCATTAGCCCGAACGTCGTCACACGCGCCCGTTGCGCGCCCATGGTAAAGACTCGCGACAGTTATCTGTCCCGATCGCAAATAGGACTTGCCGGGCCTAAGTCGGGAACAAGGGCCCTACCAGACGGTGTACCTTCCGTCAGCGGATGCGGTTTCCGTCAGCGTCAAAAACGCGGGCCCGCGTCGGCTGGAAGTGCAGCGTGATTGTCTCGCCAAAGCGCGGCTGATCCTCACGGCGCTCGGCAACCACCGTCTCGCCGCTCGGCAGCGCGCCGTGTACGTAAGAGGTCGATCCCAACCGCTCGGTCACGTCGACGGCAAGCGAAAGCTCGACGCCGTGCTTCTCATCGAGATGCTCCGGCCGGATGCCCAGCGTGACCGCGCGGCCGTTCTCCAGCCTGGTTTTCAAGTGCAGGAGCGACATGTCCATCCTCGCCTCGCCGGTTGTCAGCGCCTTGCCGTCGTCCACCACGACCGCCTTTAGGAAATTCATGCGCGGCGTGCCAATGAAGCCGGCGACGAAGGCGTTGTCGGGATCGTCATAAAGCGAGAGCGGCGTGCCGGTCTGCTCGATGCGGCCGGCCTTCAGAACGACGATCTTGTCGGCGAGCGTCAGCGCCTCGGTCTGGTCGTGCGTGACATAGACCATGGTGCGGCGGATCGACTGATGCAGGCGCTTGATCTCGGCGCGAAGCTCGGTGCGAAGCGCTGCGTCCAAGTTGGAAAGCGGTTCGTCGAACAGGAAGAGGCGCGGGTCGCGCACCAGCGCCCGACCGATGGCGACGCGCTGGCGCTGACCGCCGGAAAGCTCGCGCGGCAGACGCGACAGCAGCGGCTCGATCTGCAGCAGACGCGCGACGCCCGCGACCTTCTCATCGGATGTGCTGCGGTCGAGGCCGCGCATCTTCAGCGGGAAGGCGATGTTCTGCGCCACCGTCATGGTCGGATAGAGCGCGTAGGACTGGAAGACCATCGCGACATCGCGGTCGCGCGCCGGCAGATTGGTGACGTTGCGGTCGCCGATGACGATGGTGCCGGAATCGATCGGGTTGAGGCCGGCGATCGCATGGAGCAGCGTCGACTTCCCGCAGCCGGACGGGCCGAGCAGCACGACGAAGGAGCCCTCCGCCACCTCGACCGAGACGTCGTCCAGCACCTGGACCGCGCCATAGGATTTCGAGACCGATCTTATCGAAAGTTGCGCCATCTGAAATTCAGCCCTTCACGCTGCCGAGCGTCATGCCGCGCACGACCTGGCCCTGCACCAGTATACCGAGCACGATCATCGGCAGCATGATGAGGGTGGCGGCGGCGGTGAGCGCGCCCCACTGGATACCCTGGAAAGTCAGGAACGAGGTGATCGAGACCGGCAGTGTCTGGGTGTCGCGGCCGGTGAGCACGAGCGCCACGAAGAACTCGTTCCAGGTGAACAGAACGCACAGGATCAGCGTGGCTATGATGCCGCCGCGCGCCGCCGGCAGATAGACGTGCCAGAAGATCGAAAACTCGCGCGCGCCGTCAACGCGCGCTGCATCGCGCAGCTCCTTCGGAATGTCGTCGAAGAAGGTGATGAGCAGCGAGATGGCGAAGGGCACGTTGACGAAAGCATAGGCGGCGATCAGCAGCCAGTGCTTGTTCAGCGCGCCGATGCGGGTCGCCAGGTAGTACATCGGGATAACGAAGAGCAGCGCCGGCGCGATGCGCAGGCTGAGAATGAATTTCTCCCGTGCGCGGCGCAGCTCCGCCGGCTGCTGCGCCAGCCCATAAGCCGCGACCGAACCGACGGCGACGGCGAGCGCGCTGGAGAGGATCGACACGATGAAGGAATTGGCGAAGGCGCTGAGGAAGCCGCGATTGGCGAACACCGTGCGGTAGTTGTCGAGCGTCGGGCTGAACAGCCAGACAGGCGGAATGGCGAAGGCATCGCGCGTCGTCTTGAAGGAGGTGACGACGACCCAGTAGAGCGGGAACAGCACCGCCAAGAGAAGCAGGACCAGCCCGAGATAGAACAGAGTGCGCCTGCCCATCAGCGGTCCCCTGTCTTCGGAAAGAGCACGCTGTACATGGTGAGCAGCGCGACATTGGTGAACACCGTCAGGATGATGGCGATGGCCAATGCGTAGGAGATGTCGAAATTGGTGAAGGCGACGATGTAGCCGTAATAGTTCAGCGTCTCGGTCGACAGCGCCGGCCCGCCGCGCGTCATGATGTAAAACAGATCGAACGCCTTGATGCTGTCGATCGCCCTGATCAAGGCGACGATGGCGAGAGCGCGGCGCAGCATGGGGAGCAGCACATACCAGGTGACCTGCCATTCGCGCGCGCCGTCGACGCGGGCGGCGTTGAGCGGATCGGTCGGCGCCGATTCCAGCGCGGCCATCACCAGCAGGATGACGAAGGGCGTCCACTGCCAGATGTCGGCGATCAGCACCGAAAAGAGAGCGATCTGAGGGCTGCCCAACCAGTCGACCTGGGAAATGCCGCCCAACGACAGAAGATAGTTCGCCATGCCGGTGGCAGGGTCGAACAGAAAGCGCCAAGTGAGGCCGACGACAACCGGCGTCATGATGATCGGGACAAGCAGCAGGGTGCGCACCAGCCGCTTCATGGCGAAGTCGCGGTCGAGGAAGAGCACGACGGCAAGGCCGAGCGCGATCTCGATGACCGTCGCCAGGGTCGTGAAGAGCACCGTGCGCCAGAGCGCGGCCATGGCGCGCGGATCGCTGAGAAAGCGGATGTAGTTGTCGAGCCCGACGAATTTTTCCCGCCCTGCCCGCATCAGCGAAAGATCGTGCAGCGATATCCAGATGACGAACAGCGTCAGCGCCACCGAAGCCACCGTCAGGCAGACGATGATCGGCTGGAAGAAATGCTTTGTGGGATCGGACGCTGCGGCCACGGGTCTCATCGGATCAACCTGAGAATTTCACCCTGCCGCGCACAGGG
>NZ_RZOJ01000422.1:0-5208 GCF_003998845.1 Mesorhizobium sp. M4A.F.Ca.ET.022.05.2.1
GGCCGACGGCAACGATGATCACATCGACGCCGTCGAGCAGCTCGCCCGTGCCGAAAGTGAAACGCGGCTGTCCGGTCTGCAGGTCGACGCCGATCATGCCGATGACGAAGCCGACGAACAGGCTGGTGAGACCCCGCACCGACGAAGAGCCGAGCACCGCCGAGACGGTTATGAAGGCCAGCACCATCAGCGAGAAATACTCGGCCGGGCCGAAGGCCAATGCGAACTTGACCACGATCGGCGCCAGGAAGGCGACGCCCAGCGTGCCGATGGTGCCGGCGACGAAGGAGCCGATCGCCGAGGTGGCGAGCGCCGCGCCGCCGCGGCCGGACCGGGCCATGCGGTTGCCCTCGAGCGCGGTGACGATGGTGGCGCTCTCGCCGGGGGTGTTGAGCAGGATCGACGTCGTCGAGCCGCCATACATAGCGCCGTAATAGATGCCGGCGAACAGGATGAAAGAGGCTTCCGGCGCCACCTGGTAGGTGATCGGCAGAAGCAGCGCGATGGTCAGCGCCGGCCCGAGGCCGGGCAGCACACCGATCGCCGTTCCCAATGTAGTGCCGACCAGGCACCACAAAAGGTTGGCCGGCGTGAAGGCGACCGAGAAGCCGTGCGCGAGTTGGTTGAGCGTGTCCATGGCGTCAGCCCCTGACCATGGCGATGACGGCGTTGATCGCCGTGTTCAGCTGGTTCTCGACGAAACCGGCGCCGATGTTGACGCCGAGCGCCCTGGCGAAACCGAAATAGGCCGCGAGCGCCAGGATCAGGCCCAGCAGCGCGTCGCGCAGCGGGCTCCGGCTGCCGAAACCGTAGCAGACCAGAACGAACATGATCACCGAGGCGGCGGTGAAGCCGAGCGGATGGATGAGCGAAAGGTTGGCGACGAGGCCGGCAACCACGAAGCCCATCGACTTCCAGTCGGTCGGCGTCTCCTTTTCCTCGTCGGGCTGCCAGCCGCCCCGAAGCGCCGCGACGATGAGCAGCAGCGACAGGATCACCATGCCGGCCATCGTGATGTAGGGGAAGACCCTCGGGCCGACCTTGGAATAGAGCGGCGACACCGGGATCGCCAGCGTCTGCCAGGCCACGGCGGCGGCGCAGGCCAGAAGCCCGACGCCGATCAACAATTCGGGTATGGCAAAGCGCGGCGGCGCCTGCTGGTCGCTGGTGCTCATGAATGTCCTCCCTCGATGGCCGGCATCCCACGGCCGGCCCTGACCGCAGTCTCGCCCGCGATGGATGTCATGTCCATGCGCCTGGCGAAGGTCCAGGCGGAGCGGCGCCGGCCGGCCCGCCTGGGGAAGGCATCAGGCGAGGCCGAGATCCTTGAGGATGGCACCGATGCGGGCGGTGTCCTCGGTGACGAACTTGGCATAATCGTCGCCGGTGAGCAGGATCGGTGTCCAGTTGCGATTCTTGCACTCGGTCGCCCAGGCCTCGCTCTTGGCCATGGTCTCGACCAGCTTGATCATCGCCGCCTTGTCGTCGTCGGAGACGCCTGGTGGAGCGAAAACGCCGCGCCAGTTGAACAATTCGACATCGATGCCGGCCTCCTTCAGCGTCGGCGCGTCGATACCTTCCTGGCGCTTATCGGCGGAGATGGCGAGCAGCCTGAGCGCACCTGCCTTGACCTGCTCGGAGAATTCGCCATAGCCGGAAATGCCGGCTGCCACCTGGTTGCCAAGCAGCGCCGACAGCGCCTCGCCGCCACCGGCGAATGGCACATAGGAGAGGTTGGTCGCGGGCACACCGGCGGATTTGGCGATCAGCCCGAACAGAATATGGTCCGAACCGCCGGCGGAGCCGCCCGCCACCGGAACCTGGGTCGGATCGGCCTTGAGCGCGGCGACGAAATCGGCGGCGGTCTTGAACGGCGATGCCGCAGGCACCACCAGCGCCTCGAACTCGCCGGTCAGGCGGGCGATCGGCGTCACTTCGGTCAGGTTGTTCGCGGACTTGTTGGCGATGATGGCGCCGACCATGACCATGCCGGCCACCATCAGTGAATTGCCCTTGCCCTTCCACTGATTGACGAATTGCGGCAGGCCGACCGTGCCGCCGGCACCGCCGACATTGGTGATCTGCGAGCCGGAGATCAGCTTTTCAGAACGCAGCACCTGGTCGATCGTGCGGGCCGTCTGGTCCCAGCCGCCTCCAGGCGCGGCGGGAACGAAGATCTGGAGTTGCGGCGCGTCCTGCGCGAAGGCGGGTGTGAAGTGCAATGCCGCGATGCCGGCCGCGGTGCTCGTCAAGAATCTGCGTCTGTTCAGCATGGGACTCCTCCAAATCACGACACCTCCTCCGGTGCCTGCCAAAGACGTGGCCTGAATTCAGACCCGCCTTCGAGTTCAAGCATTTGTGACTGCGTTCTGTCAACGGGAATGGCATTCTACTAGACAGAACGATTTTGCCACGACAAAATCGCATCATCCAGGCTTGGCCTGGACGGGGCGACCAACATGAAATCATCATCGGGATGAAAAATACACCTGCCAGCCCGACTTCCACCGAAGGCGTTGCCGCTCTCGACCGCGCCATCGCCATTCTCGACGCATTCACGCCCGCCGATCGCTCGCTCGGCCTGGCCGAGATCGCGACCCGCACCGGCCTTTACAAAAGCACGATACTGAGGCTCGCCAACTCGCTGATGCGCGGCCAATTGCTGGAACGGCTTGACGACGGGCGTTATCGGATCGGACCGGCCACCTTCAGGCTTGGCGCGCTCTACCAGCGCTCGGTGGTGGCGATGGATGTCCTGCTGCCGATCATGCGAGATCTGTCGGAGCGGAGTTGGGAAAGCGTCGCCTTCTATGTCCGCTCCGGCGATGTCCGCACCTGCCTTTACCGCGTCGAATCCAAGCATCCGATCCGCTACACCATCCGCGAGGGCGACGTGCTGCCCTTGCTGGCGGGTTCCGGCGGCCGTGTACTCGCCGCGTTCTCCGGCGAGCAGGGCGAGCCCTACGATACCATCCGCGCGGACTATCACCATTTGTCGGTGGGCGACCGCGATCCCGAGACGGCTGGCGTCTCGGCGCCTGTTTTTGGACCCGGCCGGACTCTTCTCGGCGCACTCACCCTTGCCGGCCCAAGAACGCGCGTGGACGCAGCCTTTCTGCGCCGCATGACGGCGCCCTTGCTCGAGGCGGCGGCTCGCGCCACCCGCGCCTTCGGCGAAGACGCCTCGATGCTCGAACGAGCAAGTTTGAAAGCCGTTCATCGCCGATAAGGCACTGGAAACTCTTTGAACTTTGTTTCCATGACTTGGTCCCGATTTGTCGGGCTTTCGAGCGCCGGCAAATTGGAAGCAGTCGAACTGAAATAGTATTTGCCTAAAATCCTATCCTATACCCTTGCGAAAGCAACCTGTGGAAGAAGACCGGCTGTCTCGAGTAAAAATACTCGGCAAGTTTATTGGCTGTTAAGGCCGACATGCTACTCGGGCTGTTGTCGCATGACGAGCAGCGACATGAGGGAGAGAGGTTTCGCCTGGCCTGCAATTGCCTCGGTCAGGCCCAGCGGGTTCACGGGGGCCATGGCAATTTCCATGGAAGCTTGATGAGGCTGTCACCGGCGCTTTCCAGCCCACGTCTTGTCGGCTTGGTCTGGCCATTCATCCTCGTGGTCCTTGTCCAGGCTCTGGTCGCCGGCGGCAGCCTCTATACGCTTTCGGCGGTTCGCGCCTACGTCGGCGGCGAAAGCCATTGGTCGAAAGGACAGAAAGAGGCCATCTATTTCCTCAGCCTCTATGCCGATACCGGCAAGACGGATTTCTTCAACGAGTATCGCACCGCAATTGCCGTTCCGCTGGCCGATCATGCGGCGCGGCTGGCACTTGAGCAGGCCGAGCCCGACACCGAGGCGGCGCGCGCCGGTTTCGTGCAGGGTGGAAATCACGCCGACGACGTCGCGGGAATGATCTGGTTGTTCCGAAATTTTCGTTGGTTCAGCTACCTCGACGTCGCCATTCAGCGCTGGGCGGCTGCAGACGACATGATCCTGGCGCTCGACGAGTTGGGCGAGACAATCCACCGGAAGGTCACGGAAGGACGGGTATCGTCGGACCAGGTCGGCGCCTGGAAGGCAGAGATCCACCGGCTCAACGATGAGATCGGCCCTCTGTCCAAGGCGTTCTCTGACAGCCTGGGAGAGGGTTCGCGTTTCATCAACATTGCATTGACGCTGGCCAATCTCGCCACAGCCGCTCTGCTCATCCTGCTAGCAGTGTGGCGCACGCGCAAACTCCTGGCGCAACGCCAGGCTTTCCAGAACGCGCTCAATGCCGAGCGCGAACGGGCCCAGATCACGCTTGCTTCGATCGGCCAGGCCGTCATCAGCACAAATTCCGATGGGCGGCTGGATTACATGAACGCTGTCGCCGAACGCCTGCTGGCGCACACGTTCGAGCTGGCGAGAGGCAAACCGATCGCATCACTGTTCAAGCTCGTCGACAAGGACAGCGGCGTCGAGGAGACGCAATGGATCGAGCGCTTGCTGGCCGGCGAGCCGAGGCGTTCCAATGCCCGCCCGCGACTGCTGCAGCGCGCCGACGGTTCGGTCGTTCCCATTGCCCTGACTGGCGCACCGCTTTTGGTGTCCGGCGAAGTCGTCGGCGCCGTGCTCGCCTTCCACGACATGACGCGCGAACAGGACTACATCGAGCGCCTTTCATGGCAAGCATCGCACGACGAACTGACGGGGCTTGCAAATCGCCGCGACTTCGAGAGCCGCCTGCAGAAGGCCATCCAGGATTTGCACCATCGACCCGGGCAGCACGCCCTGATGTATCTGGATCTCGACCAGTTCAAGCTGGTCAACGACACATGCGGCCACGCCGCCGGCGACCAGCTGCTGCGTCAGGTCTCCATATTGCTCGGCAATGATCTTCGGCCGGGCGACATTCTGGCGCGACTGGGCGGCGACGAATTCGGCGTCCTCCTCCTCGATTGCAGCCTGGATCTCGCCGCCGACATTGCCGAACGGATGCGCGCGACCATTCAAGACCTGCATTTCTCATGGACCGGAAGACCGTTCGCCATCAGCGTCAGCATCGGCATGGTCCAGATTGTGGATGCCAAAGTCACGCTTGAAGAAACCCTGCAGGCCGCCGATGTCGCCTGCTACATGGCCAAGGAAAAGGGCCGCAATCGGGTTCAGCTGCATAGCGACAGCGACACGGCCCTGCGGGAACGGTTCACGGAAATGGCC
>NZ_RZOJ01000423.1:0-5194 GCF_003998845.1 Mesorhizobium sp. M4A.F.Ca.ET.022.05.2.1
ACTATAGGCAGAATCGTCGCGCCCGGCAAACCAAATTCCGGCGGCCACCAGCGCAAATGCGCCACCGGGCCTAGCTGTCCGACGCGGCAATTCGTTCAGCAACCAGATGCTGCAGCCGCCACAGATGGCTGTCATGGATGCCGCGCTGCTCCAGGTTCTTCACCGTGTTGTAAAGATAGTCTGCGCCCGATCCCCAGTGCCCGCAGGACGTCGCCAGCCTTTCGACCACCTCTTTTTCCTCAAGCGGGCCGGCATAGGTTGTGCCCTTGCGGTTGATGACGAAGGCCAGCGCCCGCAACGTGCCACCGTCGCTCGCGAGGTTGAGCAGGCGCGGATGGTAGCTGGTCGGCTTCAGCGTCACTTCGCGCCGCAAAACCTTGTCGAGCTGCTGGCGCCGGTCGGCGTCGCCAAGCCTGAAGGCGACGCCCTTGCACTGCCCGCCCCGGTCCAGCGCCATCATCAGGCCAGGCTGCTCCTTGGTGCCGCGCCAGCGCGTCATCTTCATGCAGAAGGATCTGTGCCAGCCGCGCGCGATCGCGATCCGTTCCTCGACATGGTCGATCTCGGGCTTCCAGATCAGCGACCCGTAGCCGAACAGCCAGAGCGGTTCGCCGCCAGGCAGCTCAGCCTCAAGGATGTCCAGTATCGCGTCATAGTCGGCATCGTCCAGATGCATCGCGTTGGGGTCAGGCCCGCTGTCCTCGACGGCGCGAAAGCAGCGCGCGACCAGTTCCTCGGTGAGCGACATTGTCCTTGGCGGCATGAACTGTCCCTGGGCACCCGACTTGTGAAGCGCCGACCTTAGGGGCGGCGATTGCGTGCCACAATGGCCACGGCGCGAGCGATTGACAAACATCCTGGCCGGGTGTCGGCTGGACCATTCAGGGAGCCGCCTATGCAGCCCAATCCAAGCGAACGCGACCGCTATAACGGCCTGACCAGGCTTGCGCCGACGCTGCCGTCGTCGGCCTATTGGGATGCCGGGGCCTACGGTCGTGACCTCGACGCGATCTGGTACAAAAGCTGGCTGCTGGTCTGCCGCGAGGCCGACCTTGCCCAGCCGCTGGCTTTCAGGACATTCCGCGTCGGCACGCAGGAGATCGTCGTGCTGCGCGACGAGGACGGCGAATTGCGCGCCTTCCACAACACCTGCCGGCATCGCGGCTCGCAGCTTTGCCAGGAAAGCGAGGGAAGGCTGAAGGCCAGGCTGCTGACCTGCCCCTACCACGCCTGGTCCTATTCGCTGCGCGGCGACCTCGTGCGCGTGCCGTCGAAGTCGCTGCCCGAAGGCTTCGACAAGGCCGACTTCCCGCTTTATGGCGTGGCGCTGTCGGTGTGGCGCGGTTTCGTCTTCATTAATCTCGCCGAAAATGCCGCCGACTCAGCGGAAGCCTCATTCGACCGGGCTTCCGGCAATCTCACCAACTGGCCGCTGGAGACGCTGGTCACCGGCCATGCGCTGCGCAAGGTCATGAACTGCAACTGGAAGATCTTCTGGGAGAATTTCAACGAGTGCCTGCATTGCCCTGGCGTCCACAAGGACCTGTCGCGGCTGGTGCCGATGTATGGCCGTGGCCTGATGACGAGGCACGACGATCCCGAATGGGCGCGCCACGCCGACAATGACGCGCCGGAATATTCCGGCGGCCTCCGAGCCGGCGCCGAGACCTGGTCGCGCGACGGCCGCGCGTACGGCCCGGTGTTTGCCGGCCTGACGCCGGCCGAATGCGCCGCCGGCCAGACCTACGCCACAAGCCTGCCGTCGATGTTCATCGTCGGCCATGTCGACTATGTGCGCACCGTGCGGCTTGTGCCGCTCGGCCCCGAGCAGACGGAACTGTCAGCCGAATGGCTGTTCCCGGCCGAAGCGCTCGCCTCGCCGGAAGCCGACATCGACAACATCGTCGCCTTTGGCAGGCAGGTGCTGGAAGAGGACGCGGCGATCTGCGAGGTCAACCAGAAGGGCCTGCGTTCGATGCGCCACGAGGCCGGTGTGCTGATGCCGGAGGAGTACGACCTGCACCGTTTCCACGAATGGGTGCGCGCGCGGCATCAGGCATTTTCGCCCAAACCCTAGAGCGACTTCGGCAGATGCCGCTAGGTGACAAAGCCACGGCCGCCGCCGGCAGCCCGCGCGCGTGGCGAACGCTGAACCCAGGCTCACGGCCGGCCCTCGAACCGCTCGAAAGAAAACGGCGGGCAGCTTGATACCAGGCGACAGAGGTCCCGCCTTCTTTTGTCTGGCTGAACCATGATAGTCGTTTGGTATCACTGAATCGGAATGCGAGACACGATGAGCCTTCAATCGCCGGCCGAACCTGTTCAGGACACGCCGAAGCAAGGACGCATCGTCGCCATCGACATCGTGCGCGGCTTGGCCCTGCTGGCCATGGCGAGCTACCATTTCACCTGGGACCTCGAGAATTTCGGCTATACCGATCCCGGCCTCACCGCCTTCGGCTGGTGGAAGATCTACGCGCGCTGCATCGCCTCGACCTTCCTGTTCCTGGTCGGCGTCAGCCTGTTCCTCGCGCATGGAAGGCAGATCCGCTGGCCGGGCTTCTGGAAGCGCTTTGCCATGGTCGCCGTGGCGGCGCTGGCCATTTCGTTGATCACTCGCATCGCCACGCCGGATGGCTTCATCTTCTTCGGCATATTGCACGAGATCGCGCTCGCATCTCTGCTCGGCCTCGCCTTCCTGCGATTGCCCTCGCTGCTGACCATCGCCGTCGCGGCGCTTGTGATCGCCGCCCCGCTCTATCTGCGCTCGGAAGCCTTCGACCATCCGGCGCTGTGGTGGGTCGGCCTGTCGGCGACCAACCCGCGCTCCAACGACTATGTGCCGCTCTTCCCATGGTTCGGCGCCGTGCTGTTGGGCATCGCCGCGGCGAAACTCGCTTCCACCTCCGGCCTGCTTGCCAGGCTGGCGAAATTGGCGCCCGGCCGCTGGTCGAACCCGCTGATCTTCATCGGCCGCCACAGCCTGGCCTTCTATCTGATCCATCAGCCACTGCTGTTCGGTTCGGTCTGGCTGTTTTCGCAGGTGATGCCGGCGGCGCCGCTGGACCAGGACGCCAGCTTCCTCAAATCCTGCCAGATATCCTGTGAACAGCAGCGCGACAGCAAATTCTGTACGAGCTATTGTGGCTGCATGCTGGGTACGCTGCAGGGCGAAGGGATACTGGACAGGCTCTACAAGGGCGACCAGACACCGGGGTTCAAGGCGCATCTCGCCGAGCTCGCCGGCGCTTGCACGGCGAGCACCGACAGCGCGATGGAGGGAGGACAGCAATGACCGACAGTCAGCCGAAACCCGGGCTCATCCCGTGGCCGCCGCCGATCTACGTCATCGCCATCGCCGCCAGCGTCGTGCTCGGCCTCTTCTTTCCCCTGCCGTGGATCGGCGATCTCCTCGGCGACCTCCTGTTTGCCGCCGGCTGGGTGGCGCTGTTCTTTGTCGCCGCGCTCTGGTTCACGGCGATCCGGGTCATGCTGCGAGCGAAGACGACGTTCAATCCGAACGCGGTGCCGGACCATCTCGTCACATCGGGCCCGTTCTCGATCACCCGCAATCCGATGTATCTTGCCAACACGCTGCTGTTGATCGGCGTCGCCTTCATCACCGGGATTGCCTGGTTCCTGCTGTTCGCCTTCGTCGCCGCGTTCGCCACGCAGAAGCTGGCGGTCGAAAAGGAGGAGAAGGTGCTGGCGGCTAAATTCGGCAAGAAATACCGCGACTACGCCAAGCGGGTGCGGCGCTGGATTTGAGCCGGAGGTACCCCACTGAGTTCAGGTGTTTACGCCGAGCTCCACCAGACGCTCGACGCAGGATTCTTCCGCCTGGTCGAGCTCGGCCAGCGTTTCTTCCAGGTCGCGCCGCTTCTGCCTGAGATCCTCGCGCTTTTCCTCAATGCGCTTGATCATCAGCTTGAGCTGGCCGACCTCGCCGGGCGGCTCCTTGTACATCTGGATGATTTCGCGGATCTCGTTGATCGAGAAGCCGAGCCTTTTTCCCCGCATGATCTGGCGGATCAGATGCCGGTCGGACGGGCGGAACAGCCTCGTGCGGCCGCGCCGCACCGGCTGCACCAGGCCCTCGTCCTCGTAGAAGCGCAGCGTGCGCGTCGACACGTCGAATTCGCGGGTCAGTTCGGTGATCGTGTAGTATTCCCGCATTGTTGCTCCCGATGCCGGTACTGGGCGCCGTCCGGTGGCGTCGCCCTCGCCTCCGTTCCATGAGCGGAATCGAATGGAAGCCGGCCGAACCTCGCACGGCATTTACGTAAAAGTCAATTGCGCCTTCAGGGTACGGCGAACCACCAGGTGGCCAAGCCCAGAAAGGCGAAGAAGCCAACGCAGTCGGTGACCGTGGTGACGAAGACGGCCGACGCCACCGCCGGATCGATCTTGAAGCGGTCGAGCAGCAGCGGGATCAGGATGCCGGCCAGCGCCGCCGCGAACATGTTGATGATCATCGCCGCCGCAATGATGCCGCCCAGATTGGGGTCGCGAAACCATGCCGCCGCGACGATGCCGATCAGCACCGCGAACACGATGCCGTTGATGAAGCCGACGCCGACTTCGCGGCGGATAATGCGGGCGGCGTTGTAGATGTCGATATCCTTCGTCGCCAGCGCGCGCACGGTGACGGTCATCGTTTGCGAGCCGGCATTGCCGCCCATGCCGGCCACGATCGGCATGAGCACGGCGAGCGCAACGATATGCTCGATCGTCTGGTCGAACAGGCCGATCACCGAGGCCGCGAGGAAGGCCGTCAGAAGGTTGACCAGCAGCCACGGCACGCGCGAGCGCGAGGTCGCGAGCACCGTGTCGGACAGTTCCTCGTCGCCGACGCCGCCCATGCGCAGAAGGTCCTCCTCGGCCTCCTGCTGGATGACGTCGACGACGTCGTCGATGGTGAGCACGCCGACCAGCCGCTCGTTCTCGTCGACCACCGCGGCAGACAACAGGTCGTATTGCTCGAATTCCCGCGCCGCCTCTTCCTGGTCCATGGTGGCGGGGATGGCATGCCTCGTCTCATGCATGACGTCCTCGACCTTCACCGCCCGCTTGGTGCGCAAGATCTGGTCCAGGTCGATGGCGCCGACGAGCTTGAAGCTCGGATCGATGACGAATATCTGGCTGAAGCGGTCGGGAAGGTTGTTGTCCTCGCGCATGTAGTCGATGGTCTGGC
>NZ_RZOJ01000424.1:0-5172 GCF_003998845.1 Mesorhizobium sp. M4A.F.Ca.ET.022.05.2.1
CAGCCTCGACCTCAAGGCGCTGCTGCGCGAGGCGCCGGTCGGCGGCTTCTACGTCGTCGAGATCGACCGGATCAAGGCCGGCAATACGGCGGATGTTCTGCTGCAAGCCAGCATTGAACAGTTCGGCCACGGTCAGTCCGGCGGCTTGCTGGTCAAGGCGCCGGCGTTGCCTGCCGGCGGACAGACCTACTACAATTTCTTCCGGCCGGATGCGGGAGCCATCCCGTCGCTGAGCCGTGGCGTCTTCGCCACCGGCAACACGGAAGTCGCGTCGACCTATGATTTCCGGGGCCTCGACCCGACAACCGGCCTGCGCACGCTGCCCGGGCTGCAAGCAGGCTCGGTCGTCGCTGGCGGCGACATCATCGTCGCGGCCGCCAATCCGGCGCCGGCGGCAACCACCGTCAACGTGCTTGGCATTACCGAGATCGCCGGCAATGGCGACATCGACGTGCTGACCAACGGCTACATCGCGCTGACCGAAAAGACCGGCGACATGCGCGTCGAGCGCATTCGCTCCAATGCCTCCGATGTGCTGCTGTATTCGCCGCGGCGCATCCTTGATGCGCGCGATGACAATGGCGACCCGGCCTTGATCGAGGCCGATGTCTCGGGCCGCAACATCACCATGGCCGCTGGCGTGGGGCTGTTCAATCCGACTCATTTCCAAGTCGCTGCTCAGGTGCTCAACCCGACGCTGCTTGACATCAACTCGCCCTTGGGCGGCATTGGTGAGCCGAGCAATTTCCTCGAGATCAACGTTGATAACCGCAATGGCGTCGGTGGGCTTGGCGTGCTGCGAGCCTTCGACATCAGCGCGGATTCGACGTTGGGCATCTTCCTCGACGAAGTCGTCGGCGACATGCATGTTCATACCGTCCACACGACCCGTGACGTGTCGCTGAGGACCGTCGCAGGCTCGATCCTGGATTCACGCAACAACGGCGCCGGCGACGACTTTGCCGACGTGATGGGTCAGACCATCGACCTCGACGCCAATGGTGGCGGCTCCATAGGCGCCTTTACCAACGATCTCGAGATCGATTCATCGCGCGGTTCGAGCGATGACGACGTCGCGCTTGAAGCCGGCAACAACATCTACCTGGCCGAAGCGCCGGAGGTTCCCGGCGGCACCGCCGGCAATCTGCGGCTGGTGCTGGCGCACGCCTATGATGGCGATATCCGCATCACGGTGCGCGAAACCTCGGCTCAGGGCGAGAACCTCGACCTGCTGCACAGCGGCAGCGCCCGCTTCGGGGAAGACGGCACGACCTTCCCGACCTTCCAGCCCGATGCGTCGCGTGTCATCACGCATGGCCAGATCTTCGCCGAAAAGGGTTCCGTGCTGCTGCGCGTAGGCGACGACGTGACGCTCGACTCCAACAGCGAGACGCTGGCGGCCAAGAGCATCGACATCTATGGCGACGTGTCGGCGACCGACGAGGTCATCCATGCGCTCGTCAATCTGGATGTCGCCTTCGGCACCGTGATGGTGCTGCGTGGCCGTATCGTCGCCAACGCGACAGTGACGCCGGGCAACAAGACGATCGGCGCGCCGGTGGGCTCGGCAACGCCGACATTGACGGCCGACCCGGTCACCGGACCGACCGTACTGACCCGGATCTTCGGCAACACCGATGTCGACACGATTCAGTTCGGCGACACCTCGGGTGCCGGCGGCACAAACACCCTCGGCAGTCCCGGCTACGTCTTCCTCGGCTCGAAGACGCGCGCCTATGGCAGCCAGGACCTCAATGCAAACAACGTCGATGGCGAAGACCGCTTCCGCGTCTACTACCTCCAGGACACCGCGACGCAAACCTCTCCGAACATGCAGACGGCGGCCGAGCACACGCTCACGCTGGACGGCGTGTCGGGCACCGATGTCTATGAGATCTACACCCTTGGCTCCAACAATCCGGGCCAGGGCACCGCAGGCACCGACTTCCAGCGCAACTACGTCATCAACATCCTCGACAGCGGGCGCTCCATCGATGGTGTCGATGAACTGGCCATCTTCGGCTACAACTCGTCGCAGAATGGTCTGGTCGGCGGCAACAAGCCGATCGACGACATCTTCCTCCTGCGCGGCGCCAACTACCTGCCGCACGAATCCGCCGACCGTCCGGCCTACGTCGCCATGGTCTACGGGCAGCCCAAGACCTATGCCGACACTATTGAGGACAATGAGCCCTCGAACGAGGTCGCGCGCATCAATTACGACACCGCGCTGAATGGCCGGATCACCGTCGAGGGGCAGGGCGGCAACGACAATTTCTACTCCGACGACACCTCGGCGATCGTTTCGCTGCAAGGCGGCGCTGGCGACGACTCCTTCAACATCGGCCAGATATTCGGCAACAAGCGCACTGGCGATCCGGAAAACGGCGTCACGCCGTTCTTCGGCGGCGGCCTGCTCGACCAGGACGTGTTCCCCGACATGGTGGCTACGACACGCGGCTGGTTGAGCCCCGGCATCAGTGCGCCGATGGTCGCGCAGGGCGGCACCGGCAACGACGAATTCCGGGTCTATTCCAACCAGGCCGAGCTGCGGCTCGAGGGCGACGACAACAACGACCTGTTCATCGTCCGCGCGTTCGCCATCGCGGCGGTCGCCAACCAGGACTGGAACGGTGACGGCACGATCGATCAGGACGACCTGCCGGCGGTCACGCTCGACACCAATGGCGATGGCGCGATCAATTTCGCCGACGCTGACTCGACGCCGGACGACTACACCGACGACGTCATCGTGCTGGACGACTTTGGCGTCGCCAAGCCGATCATCGGGCTCGGCTTCTCGGTCGCGCGGGCGCCCGATATCCGCGCCGGCGGCGGCGAGGACGAAGTGCAATACAATGTCAACGCGCCGGTCTCGGTCGACGGCGGCACCGGCTTTGACAAGCTGGTCATCCTCGGGACCGAATTCGCCGACGATTTCGCCATAACCGAAAAGGGCATCTTCGGCGCCGGCCTCAATGTTCGCTACACCACGATCGAAGTGGTCGAGGTGGACGGACTTGAAGGCGACGACGAATTCTTCGTTCAGTCGACGGCTTTCGGCGTGGCCTATCGCGTTATCGGCGGTCTGGGCTCCGACACGATCAATGTCGCGGGTGATGTCACGGAAGACATCATCACACGCGAACTCGAAGGCGCGTCCGGCGCCGTTGATCACCTCGTCACCTCGGGCGATCCACTCTACGATGGCGTCCTGGTCGACGGTTTCGACTATCACGTGGCAGGCCCCGAAGAGGGCATCGTCCGCATCGACGAAACGGACGGCTTCACGGCTGTTCGGGAAGGCGGACCGCGCAATGTCGACAGCTACACTGTCAGGCTGGCGGTCGCGCCGCTGGCCGGCCAGATCGTCTATGTGACGATTGCGGCGGCACGTTCGCCGCAGCAGGAAGAAGACGGCACCCTGATCAACCCGGCACCGTTGCCGAATGGCATCGGCGACACGATCTGGCTTTCGACGCTGGATCCCGGCGCCGTGGGAACCGACGGCGAATTCCAGCATGTCATCATGATCAACGGCGTTCCGACGATCATCAACGATCGCTCGATCGTGCTCGCCTTCGACAGCACCAACTGGGACACGGCGCAGAACGTGTACCTCTACGCCCCCGACGATCTGCGCGCCGAGGGCGATCGGGTGGTCGTCATTCAGCACAGTGTCATCTCCGACACCAGCGGTGTCGCACCCGCAGTGCTGGCGGCGGCCTATCCGGACGGCGATCCCTTCGACGCCGCGGATGTGCGCAACGTCGAAGTCGACCTGCGTGACAACGACACGCCCGGAATCTATGTCACCGAAGTGGCGCCCGGCACCAATACCGAAGATCGCCGCTCGCTCGTCATCGAAGGCAATGCCACGACCAAGCTGAATGACGAACTTCTGGTACAGCTAGCCACGGCGCCCGAAGCGACCGACACGATCGTCGTCAAGTTGTTCGTCAACGAATTCAGCGACGAAAACATCATGATCTACGACGTCGACGATCCGAACGATCTCGACGGCCGCATGTTCAAGGGTGCCGACGGCTACTGGCGCATTACTTTCGACAGCGGAAACTGGGACGATGCGGTGCGCGTCGGCATCGAAGCGCGCGACGACATCCCGCGTGAGGACCCGCATACGGCGGCGATCTTCTTCCAGCTCGACCAGGCGCTGACGGTCGACGCCGACCACGACTACGTATTCCCGAACCTGCGCTCAGGCCCGGGCTATGTCGACATCGACGTTATCGACAATGACAGCGCCGGCGCGGTCGTGCTGGAGAGTGAAGGCAATACGCTGCTCAACGGCGACGGATCGGACACCGACGACTATACGATCCGCCTGACCAAGGCGCCGTCGACCAGCGTTCACGTCGCGGTGCTTACCGACGGTCTGGCGGATGTCGTCAGCGTCAACGGGATCGCGGTCACGCCCGGCTCGGGGTACGAGATCATTGGCGGCCTCAGGCCAACGCAGATATTCGACGGCAATCTTGTCTTCTCCAACGATGGTGGCCTGGGCAAGGTCACGCGCGGGGTCGGTGCCGATCTCGGCAGCTTCGTTGATGAAGGGTTCTTCGTCGGCCAGCAGGTACGCATCGGCAATGCCGGCGTCGACAGCGGCGATTATTTCATCACCTCGATCGATGCGGATGGAAAGTTCTTCAAGGTCGACAAGCTGTTCGCCACGACAGGCGCGCAGGCCGACGTCATCCTGTCCGATCTGGCGCGGGACGGTGAGTACACCGGCGATATCCGCTTCGAGCAGGTCATGGAAGAAGGTATTCCGACCTACCGGATGACCATCGACGGACTTGGCGAAGAGGACGATGGCTGGCTGGCATTCGGTTTCCTCGAGGGGCAGTGGATCCGCCTGTTCGACTCGACCGACAATCTGATCGGCGACTTCAAGATCGCGATCATCCGCGGCGACAACGACACCAAGGACACCACAATCCAGATCACCGGCACCAATGTGGCGCAGATCCTGCCGCATCTGGGCGACACGCTGAACGACGTGCGTGTGGTTCGCACCGCCGCCGTGGCTGTGTTCACGCCGGCCAACTACTACCAGCAGCAGACTATCGAGCTGCGCGCCGACACCGAATACGATGTGCCGATCACTCGTGAAGGCGTCAAGGTCTTCCCGGTTTCCGGTCACTATCTGTC
>NZ_RZOJ01000425.1:0-5155 GCF_003998845.1 Mesorhizobium sp. M4A.F.Ca.ET.022.05.2.1
GTATCCGCGAGCGCGATCCGAGTTCCGTCGTCACCGTCGCGCGCGGCTCATCCGCCCATGCCGCCACCTTCATGAAATCCGCCGTCGAGCTGACCGCCGGCCCTGGCCGTCTCCGCCATGGCGACGATGTCGGGACTCTTGCCCGATTGCGAGATCGCCAGGCAGGCGGAGCCGGCGAGCCTCAGCCTGGCGCCATAGATCGAGGCGATGGACGGGCCGACCGAGGCGACGGCAAGGCCGGCGGTCAGCTCGACGGCGTATTTCATGAAGGTGGCGGCATGGTCGGATGAGCCGCGCGCGACGGTGACGACGAAACTCGGATCGCGCTCGCGGATACCGCGCCCGGCCTCGGTCAGCACCGCCGCCGAACCGTCGAGCAGGCGGGCGGTTGCTTCCGGGATCTCTTCGATCTCGCGCCGCATATGGGTGATGGTCGCGCTCATGGCCGGCTCTCCTCTCCCGGCCCGGTCAGCCGGAGTTCGGCGACGAAATCGTAAGCGTCGCCCCTGTAAATCGAGCGGGTGAATTCGATCACCTTGCCGCTCGCAAGATAGGAAATACGTTCGATATGCAGGCCGGCAATCCCGGGCGGCACTTCCAGCAGCCGCGCATCGCCATCGCCGAGATTCGCGGCGGAAATGCGCTGCACCGCCCGCACTGGCCGGTTGCCGGTCATTTCCAGTGCGGCATAGAGCGAAGTGCCGATCGCCTCGGGATCGGGCAGCACGCTGGCCGAGAGCGCGGCGCGCTCGATCGCCAGCGGCGTGTCGTTGGCGATGCGCAGGCGCGCCACCCGCGCTACCAGCTCGTTCGACGACAGGCCGAGGACCATCATCTCGTCAGGCGAGGGCGCATAAAGGCCACGGTCGAGCCAGGCCGAGCGCACCACCATACCGCGGCGCGCCATGTCCTCGGTGAAGGAGGTGAGCCTCGACAACGACTGCTCGACGCGCTCCATGCGCGGCGCCACGAAGGTGCCGGAGCCGTGGCGCTGGACTAGAATGCCGCCCTTGACCAGGTCTTGCACCGCCTTGCGCACGGTGACGCGCGAGATATCGGCCTTGCTGGCGATGTCGCGCTCCGACGGCAGCGCGTCGCCTGGCCCGATCAGGCCGCGATTGACCGCTTCCTCGATGCTCTTCCTCAGCTGCAGGTAGAGCGGCGCGCCGCTTTGTGACGATTCCTTCAGCATGGCGAAGATCTGGTCGGCGGCGCTCATCGGGCCGCCCCCGAACCAGAGGCAAAGATGCGCACCGCCATCTGAACGGCGCCGCCCAGCGCATCGTCGAGCGCCGGCTTCAGCAGCGTCTGGTAACGCGCCGAAAGCCGCGGCGCGTAGAGCGGCGCCAGCCCACCGAGCAGGCAGAGCGGTGTGTCGTCGGCAAGGTCGAGCGCCCCGAGCGAGGCTTCGACATCGGCAACCGCCTTGTCGAGGATCCAGTTGGCGACAAGATCGCCCTTGGCGGCATGGTCGAACACCTTTGGCGCGAAACCGCCGAAGTCGCCGGGCTTGGCATTGGTGGTGAACTCGACGACGTCCTCCGGGTTGTTGCGGAAGACGGCGAGCATCGCCTCGGTGAGGGGCGAGGCAGGACGGATGCCGTCATAGGCGAGCAGCGACTGCTCCAGCAGGTCGCGGCCGATGCGGGCGCCGCTGCCCTGGTCGCCGACTTGAAAACCCCAGCCGCCGATGGCGCGTGACTTGCCCGCCTTGCGCGCCATATAGGCGGTGCCGGTGCCGAGGATGGCCATGGCGCCGTCGCTGGGCCCGACCGCACCCTCCAGCGCGATCTCGGCGTCGGTCTCGACGCGGCTGGCGCTGAACGGCAGGATCGCTTCGAGTTGCTGCCTGTAAGTGCCGACATTGGCGCCGGCGAGGCCGAGAATGGCGGGCGTTTGCGGGATGAGTTCCGGATCCTTGCCGGCGGCGACGAAGGCCTGCCTTGCCGCCTCGACGATGTTGGTCCTGGCGCCGGTGAGGTCGGTGCGGATGTTGGCGGCGCCGCTTTTGGCGCGGCCAAGCACGACGCCGTCAGCGGTCGCAAGGGCCGCCCTGCAGCTGGTGCCGCCGCCATCGATGCCAAGTACGAAATTCACGCGATTTCTCCTCCGGACGGATAATACCAATAAAATACCAATAGCCAAGAGTTAATTTCGCTTTCAAAAAGATTAAGGCGTATTTTATTGAAAAACCACGATATTTTGCCGGCAAGACGATTTTGAGGCAACGAATTCGTTAATCGATGTGGACAAGTGGTATTTTTTTGGTATTGTTTTGTCAGTTGGAGGACATCGGATGGCCGAGAAGCGCACCGAAGCGCATCACCAGAATGCCGAGGGGCTGGATATCCAGGCTCCGGACGCCATCCTTTCCTTTCTTGCCGATGCACAGATCGAGGCCGCGAAGGCCGTGCGCGGCGCCATTCCCGCCATAGCCGCTGCAGCCGAAATCGTCGCGGAGCGCCTGAAGGACGGCGGCAGGCTCGCCTATGCGGCGGCCGGCAGTTCGGGCCTGATGGCGGTTGCCGACGCGCTGGAGCTTCCCGGCACCTTCGGTATCGGGCGCGACCGCATCGCCATCCTGATCGCCGGCGGCGACGAGGCCTTCCATACGCTCGCCGGCGGACCCGAGGACGACACCGATGAGGCCTCGGCCGCGGTCGCCGCCGCCGGAATCGGCGAGGGCGACTGCCTGATCGCCATCTCCGCCAGCGGCTCGACGCCCTATGCGGTCGCCGCACTCGAGGACGCGCGGAGCCGGGGCGCCGCGACCATTGCCATCGCCAACAACAGGGACGTGCCGTTGTTCCGGTTGGCCGATGTCGCGATCGTGCTCGAGACGCCGCCCGAACTGATTGCCGGCTCGACGCGCATGGGCGCCGGCACCGCCCAGAAGATCGCCCTCAACATGCTATCGACCTTGGCCGCCATTCATCTCGGCCATGTCCATGACGGCTACATGGTCAACCTCACCGCCGACAACATCAAGCTGCGCGACCGCGCGGCCCGCATCGTCGCCGCCATCGGCGGGTGCGGCAGGGACGATGCTGCGCGCCTGCTCGAAAAGAGCGGCGGCGTTGTTAAGACCGCCATTCTGCTCGCCGCGGGTGCTGCCAACGCCGATGCGGCCGAGAAGATACTGGAAGGGACCGGCCGCAAGCTCCGGCCGGCCCTTTCCGCGATCGAGGGGAGCAAGGGGCGCTAGCCTCTGTTCTCATCAAAACCGAACCTGAAAAAGGTCAACAGGGAGACTGAAAATGACGACCAAACTACTGACGGCCCTTCTGCTCGGCACAAGCATCCTCGGCTCCGCCGGGGTGGCCTATGCCGATGACGTTACGCTCAACATCGAAAGCTGGCGCGGCGACGACCTGACCATCTGGAAGGACAAGCTGATCCCGGCCTTCGAAGCCAAGAACCCGGGCATCAAGGTGGTGTTCGCGCCGTCGGCGCCGACCGAATATGACGCCGCGCTCGGCGCCAAGCTCACCGCTGGCTCGGCGGGCGACCTGATCACCTGCCGCCCGTTCGACAAGTCGCTGGTGCTCTACCAGAAGGGCAATCTCGCCGATCTGTCGGCGCTGCCGGGCATGGAGAATTTCTCTCCCGTGGCCAAGTCTGCCTGGCAGACCGACGACGGCAAGGCGACGTTCTGCGTGCCGATGGCTTCGGTCATCCACGGCTTCATCTACAACAAGGACGCCTTCGACAAGCTCGGCATCAAGGTGCCGACCACCAATGAGGAGTTCTACGCCGCGCTCGACAAGATAAAGGCCGACGGCACCTACATCCCGATGGCGATGGGCACCAAGGACCTCTGGGAAGCCGCGACCATGGGCTACCAGAACATCGGCCCGAACTACTGGAAGGGCGAGGAAGGCCGCCAGGCACTGATCAAGGGCGAGCAGAAGCTGACCGACGCCGACTGGGTCGAGCCCTACAAGGAACTGGCCAAGTGGAAGCCCTATCTCGGCGATGGATTCGAGGCCCAGACCTATCCGGACAGCCAGAACCTGTTCACGCTCGGCCGCGCCGCCATCTACCCGGCCGGCTCGTGGGAAATCGCGCTGTTCAACACCCAGGCGCAGTTCAAGATGGGGGCCTTCCCGCCGCCGGTGCAGAAGGCCGGCGACACCTGCTACATCTCCGACCACACCGATATCGGCATGGGTCTGAACGCAGCGTCGAAGAACGCCGATGCGGCCAAGAAGTTCCTGTCCTGGGTCGCCTCGCCGGACTTCGCCACCATTTACGCCAACGCGCTTCCGGGCTTCTTCAGCCTGAACAGCACGCCGGTGAAGATGGAAGACCCGCTGGCGCAGGAATTCGTCTCCTGGCGCGGCAAGTGCAAGTCCACGATCCGCTCGACCTACCAGATTTTGGGGCGCGGCACGCCGAACCTCGAGAACGAGACCTGGGTTGAATCGGCCAATGTCATCAACGGCACCGACACGCCGGAAGCGGCCGCCAAGAAGCTGCAGGACGGCCTCGACAGCTGGTACAAGCCGGCGAAGTAAAGCCTCGGGCAGCAAGCAGGGTCGTTCCGAGTGAATGGCCCTGCGGTTTTCAATAGCATCGACCGCAAACGACGGCGCCGCCCCTCATCCGCCTGCCGGCACCTTCTCCCCGTATAGTGACGGGGAGAAGGGACTTGCCGCACCGCCGGCGCCCCCCTCTCCTTCACGGGGAGAGGGTAAGGGTGAGGGGCAGCGCTGCCGTCAACCATTTCGCCAAGACGTTGAACGGCGGGGACCGAACTCATGGCCGCAGAAACACGACCGAAAAGACCGATCCGCTGGCACATCGCCGTCTTCCTGGCGCCGGCCGTGCTCGTCTACACGGCGATCATGATCCTGCCGCTTGCCGGCACGCTGCAGCTGTCGCTGTTCCGCAACATCGAGCAGTCCCAGGTCTTCGTCGGACTCGCCAATTTCCGCACGCTGTTCGGCGACCCTAACTGGTCAGTGGGCTTCTGGAATGCGCTGAGGAACAATGTCTGGTTCTTCATCATCCACATGCTGGTGCAGAACCCGATCGGCGTGCTGCTGGCCGCACTGCTCTCCAGCCCAAGGCTGCGGTTCGCCGCCTTCTACCGCACGGCGATCTTCGTGCCGACCATCCTGTCCTTCGTCATTGTCGGCTTCGCCTGGAAGCT
>NZ_RZOJ01000426.1:0-5153 GCF_003998845.1 Mesorhizobium sp. M4A.F.Ca.ET.022.05.2.1
GCTGGGTTCCAGCCGCATGCGCACCTTCTGGACGGTGTTCGTGCCGATGACGCGCTCCGGCATCATCGGCTCGGCGATGATCGTCTTCGTCTTCTCGCTGGGCTTCTTCGTCACGCCGGCAATCCTCGGCGGCGGGCGCAGCGTGATGATCGCCGAACTGATCTATCTCAGGATCTTCCAGAGCCCGGACTGGGGACTGGGCGCGGCGATCAGCGTCGTGCTGGTGATCTTCGTCGGCGCGCTGATGGCGCTGCTCTTCCGCTCCGTCAAACCGAAGCAATTGGTGTAGCGCGATGCCGACCTACCGCCCCGGCCCCATTTCGCTGATCCTCGCCGTGCTGGTGGCGCTGTTCCTGCTTCTGCCGCTGCTTGCCGTCATCCCGGTGTCGCTGACGCCGAGCCGGATGCTGGCGATGCCGTCGGGCGAGCTGTCGCTGCGCCACTACCGGGCGCTCTACGAGGATCCGCGCTGGATCGACGCCATCCTGCTGTCGATCCGGATCGGCGTGGTCAGCAGCGCCATCTCGACGGTGCTGGCGCTCTGCTTCGGTCTCGGCGTCTGGATGTTCCAGCCGCGCTTCAGCGCGGCCCTTGTCGGCTTTGTGCTGCTGCCGATGGTGGTGCCGCCGGTGGTCTCGGCGATCACGCTCTACTTCCTGCTCACCTCGATCTCGGGGATGAGCTCGTTCTTCGGCTACGACACCTGGCTCGGCGTCGCCATGGCGCACTCGGTGATGACGGTGCCCTTCGCGACCGTGCTGATCCTGGTCTCGCTCAGCCAGCTCGACCGCCGCATCGACCTTGCCGCGCGCGGGCTTGGCGCCAGTGTGTGGGAGCGCGCGACGCGTGTCATCATGCCCAACATCAGGTTCGGCATCGTCACCGCCGCGCTGCTATCCTTCGTGCTCTCCTGGGAAGAGATCGGCGTGACGCTGTTCATCACCTCGGTCAACGCCATAACCTTGCCCCGCCTGATGTGGATGGGCCTGCGCGACAATATCGACCCGGCGATTGCAGCGCTCTCGGTGATCCTGATCATCATCACGGTGCTGGTGCTTGCGGTGAGGAGCCTGGTGACCAGGCAGCGCGGAGCGCGCTAGACTTCAGCGAGAGGTGGCCAAACCTGCTCAAATCGCCAGGCCAACTGCTCGACTTCAATCACGATACGGCGCCTAGTACACGAGACACTGGCGTTTAACGGAGGTGATGATGTCGGTGACTTACGACTTTGCCGGCCGAACAGCCATCGTCACAGGTGGCGCCCGTGGCATCGGTCGAGCGATAGCCAGTAAGCTCGCGTTGAGTGGTGCGGACGTTTGGATCTGGGATATCGAGCCTGTCGAACTGGAAGGCACACGCTCCCTTTCGGTGGACGTGACGAAACGCGATAGCGTCATGGAAGCGCTAAGCCTTATGGACACGACCGAAATCGACATTCTCGTGAACAATGCGGGGTGGCTGGGTAGCTACAAGCCGTTCGAGGAATTCGAACCGGCCGAATGGCAGCGAATCCTGCAGGTCAACCTTCTTGGCACGTTCGAAGTTACGCATCGGGTGCTGCCGCTTATGCGACAAGCGGGCAAGGGTCGGATCGTCAACATGGGTTCGCTTGCCGGTAAAGAGGGACTGCCGAGCCTTGCGGCCTATTCCGCAGCCAGCGCCGGCGTCATCGCTTTCACCAAAGCGCTGTCGCGTGAGGTCAGCGACACCGATATTCGCGTCAACTGCATCGCTCCGGGTCCGATCGATACCCGCCTGATCCGGGACCTCGGCAACGAGACCGTCGACTCAATGATATCGGCAAGTCCGCTCAAGCGACTCGGCGATCCGAACGAGGTCGCGGCGCTGGTTGTATGGCTTTGCTCAGATGCGAGCGCGTTCAACACCGGCGCTGTTTTCGACATGTCCGGCGGCCGAGCCCGATACTAGCAGCAGAGGTGGCGATAGATTCTTGTGGGCTGGTTGAGCCGGACGGCTTTGGTGAACAGGCATAAACAGTCCAGAGCACCGGCCTGGTAGGCCGGTGCTCTACTCACAGGTCGACAGGCTGCCCGGCGCGGCGGGGGCGCCAGGCTTGCCTGGCTCAGGCCGCCTGCGGCCGGCGCTGCCTTTCGGCGACATACTGCCGGTGCTGGCCGGCGAGCGGGCGCTCCGTCGCCAGCAGGCCATCGAGCAAGGCGAGCAACTCGCGCGCTGCGGTCGACTTGCAGGAGTAGTAGACCATCTGCCGGTCGCGGCGGGTTTCGACCAGGCCAAACCTGCGCAGCTTCGCAAGATGCTGCGACAGGGCAGACTGGCTGAGATCGACCTTCTCGGCGAGAGTACCCACCGAGAGTTCGCCCGCAGCCAGATAGTTCATGATCAAAAGCCGCTTCCCGTTGCCCATCACGGTCAGAAACGCTGCCGCGGTTTCGGCGTTGGAAGTGAGTTCCTTCGAGACCATCGATTTCCCCATGCTTCGTGCTCTTCCGAAGCCACGGGGGCAATGGCATCAGACATCCAGAGCGTTACCTGAGCCAACCATCCCGACGAAGTCGGAACTGTGCTCTGCTTCTTGTTTTGACCATGATCCTTCTCGAAAAACCGGTTGCCACCATTCGGGATCATGGCCGGGACGACTCGCGCGCCTTGGAAAGCGGCGCTAGCCGGCGCAGATTCGCAGATTTCCGAACCGGCGCTATCAAGGAGTACCAGCACGGCGCTCTTTCAGCAAGAATATAACGATTTTTTGCGCCGCATTTGCGGCGCCCCGCCCGTTACAAGGCGGCCGCGCCAAGGCCGCGGGAGCGGCCAAGGCGGCCCTTACGCCCTGTTGAGACCGGCAATGAAACCCGGCGCCCTTTTCTGCGTTTAGTTGGGTTAAGGCAATGAGGGTTCCCGACATGACCCAGGGATGGTTTTCGAGGCCGGTCACGGTTTCGGTGGGTGTCGCGGGCGCGATCAGGCACATTTCCAGCGCACAGCAGGCGGCAGAACTGCTGGCGGGCCAATGGCGCGACGCCGGCAGCGCGCTGCACGGTTCGGCGTTGCGCGCCTGCCGCCGGGCGATGAGCGGCGAGGTCTCGGCCGACGCAGCCAGGGACGCGTTCATCGGCGCCGCGCGCGAGGCGCATGTGCTGGTGGAGTGAGCCCGGAGCGCCGGGCGCCTGAAATGCGCATAGTCCGCTCTTTTGGGGACATGCGCCGAGATGCATTTGGGAAACACCTGGCTCTAAAATACAACCGAGCGCTGTCAGCCATTCCCTCACACAAAAAAAATGTGCCACTCATGCACCATCAATCTCGAGGGGTGGGCAGCATGAGATTTATCTTTCAGACCGCAGCAATACTAGGACTCCTGACCACTAGCGCTTTGGCCACGGAGGCCGGTTCGCAACTGCCGGTTGCATCAACTTACAATTGGTCAGGGGCTTATGTTGGCGCGCAGGCAGGATATGGCTGGGGTAAAGACGATTGGACGTTCCTCTCGTTCGACAACACCGGCTATTACGAGGTTCCCGCGAAGCCCGCTGGCGTCTTGGGGGGCATATATGGCGGTTACAATTATCAGTTCGACAATGGTGTTGTTCTCGGCGCCGATGCCGATTTCACATTCGCGGGTCTGAAGAAGGATGGCGTGAGGGGCCACTATATCGGCTCCAGCATCCCGGACACATTCTTCAGCTATGGATCAAAGGTTGACTGGACTGCCGCGCTTCGCGGCAAAGTTGGCTACAGCGTTGATCGCTTCTTACCCTATTTCGCCGGGGGGTTGGCCGTTGCGCGCCAGAACGTGAATGAGACACAGAGCCTCCCATTCTCGCACGATGCGACCCGAACAGGGTGGACATTGGGCCTGGGCTTGGAATACGCGGCGACCGACAACTTGGTCGTTCGCGCTGAATATCGCTACAGCGATTTCGGCAAGAAACTGTTCCAGGTCGGTGGTGGTTGGTCTCCTCTCGAGGATCGGCTCTCGATCAACGACCTCCGCATCGGCGCTGCGTACAAATTTTAGGTAGCTGCGGCACGTCGAAAGCAGGCCCCCGGCATCGTCCGGGGCTTTTTGCATGCGGGGGCGACAAGTCAAGCAACTGAAAGTATTGGCGATCCCGGCAGGATTCGAACCTGCGACCATCGGCTTAGAAGGCCGGTGCTCTATCCAGCTGAGCTACGGGACCGCTGGCCGGCCGCGCCGGCTGATGCTTCGCGAAGGGCGCCGTCCGGCTTGCCGGCTCAGTGCGTCCAGGGCGTCCTGCGGTCATAGCGGAAATTCTCCGCGTAGGAAATCTGCCGGCGCTTGGGCTCCTTCGGCTCCTCGACGCGGAAGGCAAGGCCTTCCTTCTCGGCATAGGCCACCGCCTCTTCCCTGGTGTCGAAAGTCAGCCTGATCTGGCTCAACATGTCGCCAGAGGTGGTGTAGCCCATCAGCGGGTCGATCTTCTTGCGCTGCGCGGGATCGAATTCCAGCACCCAGCGACCGGTCTTGGCCTTGCCGGATTGCATCGCGGTTTTGGCTGGGCTGAAAATGCGCGCGGACATGTCCACCTCGTTGCTCCCCGGAGCAGCACTCCAGGCGTTTGTACCGACGCCCGCCCTCGAAAAGCCCTATTCAGGTTCTCCCGGTCGCGCGCCCACCCCGTCATTACTGTGCAATGACGCCGGCGGCAAGGCGGGTTTGCAACGGACCGCACGACGATTGGCAATCGCGCGGGCGACGATTGGCAATCGCGCGGGCGACGCGGTCGGCGACGTTTTGCAAACGCGCCTGCGACGTTTTGCAAACGCGCCTGCGACGTTTTGCAAACGCGCCTGCGACGTTTTGCAAACGCGCCTGGTTGGCGCGAGACTGGAGGCGGCATATGTCGGATACACTGGTGTGCCACTCACGGCTATGACAATGACAGACATGGCAGCGGAAACCTTGCCGGCCGGCCGACCGGGAACCTTCGAGGGCGCGATCGTGATCGGCGCCGGCGCCGCCGGGCTCGCTGTGGCCCAGGCGCTCGCCGCTGCCGGCGTGGCGACACAGGTGCTGGAGCGGGAAAACAGGCTGGCCGAACCCTGGCACAGACGGCATGAGAACCTGCATCTCAACACCCACCGCGATCTTTCCGCGCTGCCCGGTGTCGCCTATCCCGCCGGCACGCCGGCGTTTCCGCACCGCACCACGG
>NZ_RZOJ01000427.1:0-5142 GCF_003998845.1 Mesorhizobium sp. M4A.F.Ca.ET.022.05.2.1
GTCCGACGATCTCGCCACCTATGCCGCCTTCCAGCAGTTGACGCTGCTTGCCGGCGAGGCCGCGGAAGGCAACGCCGCCGCCGCGTCGCTGAAGGCCGCGCTTGCCTTCCTCGGCTTCGATGTCGGCACGGCCGAGGTGGACGAGGCGGCCATCGCCAAGGCCATCGCCAAACGTCTGGCGCTTATCGCCGAGAAGAACTGGCCCGAGGCCGATCGCATTCGCGACGAGCTTCTGGCGCAAGGCGTGCAGCTGAAAGACGGCAAGGATCCTGTCACCGGCGAGCGTATCACCACCTGGGAGGTGAAGCGGTGAGGGTGGCGCCAAGCACCCCCCTCTGCCCTGCCGGGCATCTCCCCCTCAAGGGGGGAGATTGGCAGCTCCGCCGACGGCGTTCGTCTTGCGAGGTGGGTGATTGGCGAAAGCAGGGGCGAGATCTGATCTCTCCCCTTGAGGGGGAGATGTCCGGCAGGACAGAGGGGGGTGCCTCGCGATGACCCATTATCGCGTATCTCCCATCAATCGCGGCAATGCGCGCGAGATGCGCAAGCAGATGACAGATGCCGAACTCAAGCTTTGGAATGAGATACGCGCACACCGACTCATGGGGCTGGCGTTCCGCCTTCAGATGCCGATAGCTGGCTACATCGTCGATTTTGCATGTCCAACCAAAAAGTTGATCGTTGAGCTGGATGGCTCCCAACACGCTTCACATGAAGTTTCCGCATCTGACGCAGCAAGAACAGCCAGGCTTGAAGCGCCCGGCTGGACCATCCTGCGCTTCTGGAACGACGACGTCATCCGCGATATCGACAATGTCTGCCAGCACATCGTGATCGAGGCTGGCCTCGCCGGCGCCGATAGGCCGGCACGCGAACCAGCAAGGGAGGCAGTTTTATGATCGACCATCTCGGCATCACCGTTTCCGATTTCGACGCCTCGAAGGCCTTTTACGACAAGGCGATGGCGCCGCTCGGCGCTTCGCTGCTTTACATGGTGCCCACAGAATACACCGGCGGCGCCAAGGTCGGGGGTTATGGCCGCGACCGGCCGGTGTTCTGGCTGAGCTCGGGCAAGGACAAGCCGAAGGATCACCAGCATGTGGCCTTCACTGCGCGCAGCCGCGCCGAGGTCGATGCCTTCCATGCCGCGGCCCTTGCCGCCGGCGGCAGGGACAATGGCGGACCGGGGCTCCGCCCGCATTATCATCCGAACTACTACGGCGCCTTCGTCTTCGATCCCGACGGCAACAATGTAGAGGCGGTCTGCCATGATCCGGAGTGATCAGTCATGAGTCTCGACAACCGGCCGGTCTATACGGGCGGCTGCCAGTGCGGCGCGGTGCGCTTCCATGTCGAAGGCGCGCTCGGCGATGCCTCGATCTGCCACTGCCGCATGTGCCAGAAGGCAAGCGGCAATTTCTATCTGCCGCTGGTCTCGGTGCGCGGCGCCAAGGTCGAATGGACGCGCGGCGAGCCCAAGCGCTTTCGTTCTTCCAGCGCGGCATGGCGCGGCTTCTGCGCGGAGTGCGGCACACCGCTGACCTTCGAGGCGCCCGACGGCATGGCGCTGGCGATTGCCGCCTTCGACGATCCGGCCGGCATCGCGCCCACCATCCAGTGGGGCACCGAGGCGAAGTTGCCTTACGTCGATTCCGTCCCGCAATTGCCGGGTGAGGAGACAATGGCCGACATCGGCTCGGCGCCTTATCTGGCCGAGCTCGTCTCCTATCAGCACCCCGACCACGACACCGACCAATGGCCGCCGGAGGAAAGACCATGACCGATCAAGTTCGAACTGGCGGCTGCCAATGCGGCGCCGTGCGCTTCCGCATCAACGGCAAGCTAGGGCGCCCGTCAATCTGCCATTGCCGCATGTGCCAGAAACAGTTCGGCAATTTCTTCGGAGCGCTGGTGACGGTGCCGAAGGACGGCGTCGAATGGACCCACGAGGAGCCGAGCTATTTCCAGTCCTCGGTCAACATCGATCGCGGCTTCTGCCGCCGCTGCGGCACGCCGCTGACCTATCGCCAGCCCGGCGCGCTGGAGATCGCCATCGGCGCCTTCGACGACCGCTCGGACCTCGCGCCGCTGATCCAGGTCAACTACGCCGTCCGCTTGCCCTGGGTGGAAAAGATATTCGAGGCGCCGGTCCTCGACGACCCCGACTTCTATCGACGGCAGGAGCAGATCATCTCCTTCCAGCATCCCGATCACGAGACGGCCAACTGGCCGCAGCAGGGCTTGAAACTATGACAGTCATGAGTGGTGGCTTGCGTACGCTCTATCCCGAGATCGAGCCGTTCGAGACCGGCATGCTCGATGTCGGCGACGGTCATAGGGTCTATTGGGAGCGCTCCGGCACCAGGGGCGCCAAGCCCGCCGTGTTCCTGCACGGCGGTCCGGGGGGCACCATCTCGCCGAAACACCGGCGGCTGTTCGATCCGAAGCTCTACGACGTCATCCTGTTCGACCAGCGCGGCTGCGGGAAGTCGACGCCCAACGCTTCGCTCGAGGCCAACACCACCTGGCAGCTGGTCGCCGACATCGAGCGGCTGCGCGAGATGGCGGGCTTCGACAAATGGCTGGTCTTCGGCGGCTCCTGGGGTTCGACCCTGGCGCTCGCCTATGCCGAAACGCACCCCGAGCGAGTGAGCGAACTCGTCGTGCGCGGCATCTACACGCTGACCCGCGCCGAGCTCGAATGGTACTATCAGTTCGGCGTCTCCGAGATGTTCCCCGACAAGTGGGAGCGCTTCCTGGCGCCGATCCCGGAAGCGGAGCGCGGCGACATGATGGCCGCCTACCGCAAGCGGCTGGTGGGCAGCGACCGCAAGGCACAGGTCGAGGCAGCCCTTGCCTGGAGCCTGTGGGAGGGCGAGACGATCACGCTCTTGCCGGAGCCTGAAACCAGCGGCAAGTTCGGCGAGGACGACTTTGCCGTCGCCTTCGCCCGCATCGAGAACCACTATTTCGTCCATGCCGGCTGGCTCGAGGAGGGGCAGTTGCTGCGCGACGCTTGGAAGCTGAAGGACATCCCTGGCACCATCGTTCACGGCCGTTACGACATGCCGTGCCCGGCGCGCTACGCCTGGGCGCTGCACAAGGCCTGGCCGAAGGCGGATTTCCACCTCATCGAGGGCGCCGGCCATGCCTATTCGGAACCAGGGATCCTGGACCGGCTGATCCGGGCGACAGATGGGTTTGCGGGGAAAAAATGACAGCCCGCAGCACCCCCCTCTGTCCTGCCGGACATCTCCCCCTCAAGGGGGGAGATTGGCCTTCGTCGCGGCTTTCGCAAATTTTCAACGCTGCAGGTTGTGGCGCGGCATTCGAACTGCTGATCTCCCCCCTTGAGGGGGAGATGCCCGGCAGGGCAGAGGGGGGTGTTCAAGCGCCCACAGAACGATGACAAAGCAACGCCTCTACCTCTTCGACACCACCCTTCGCGACGGCCAGCAGACGCCGGGTATCGACTTTTCCGTCGAGGACAAGATCGCCATCGCCAAATTGCTGGACGAGTTCGGCATCGACTATGTCGAGGGCGGCTATCCCGGCGCCAACCCGACCGACACCGCCTTCTTCCAGGAGAACCGCACGGCCAAGGCAAAATTCGTCGCTTTCGGCATGACCAAGCGGGCAGGTGTCTCGGCCTCCAACGATCCGGGGCTGGCGGCGCTCGTGCAGTCGAAATCGGATGCCATCTGCTTCGTCGCCAAGAGCTGGGACTATCATGTGCGTGTCGCTCTCGCCTGCACCAATGAGGAGAACCTCGACTCGATCAAGGTTTCGGTCGAGGCGGCGGTGGCTGCCGGCAAGGAAGCCATGGTCGACTGCGAGCATTTCTTCGACGGCTTCAAGGCCAATCCGTCTTACGCCCTGGCCTGCGCGAGAACCGCCTACGATGCCGGCGCGCGCTGGGTGGTGCTGTGCGACACCAATGGCGGCACGCAGCCGTCGGAAGTGCGCGCCATTGTCGAGACGGTGATCGCCGGCGGCATTCCGGGCGACCATCTCGGCATCCACGCCCACGACGACACGGGGCAGGCGGTGGCCAATTCGCTGGCCGCCGTCGAGGCCGGCGTGCGCCAGATCCAGGGCACGCTGAACGGCATCGGCGAGCGCTGCGGCAACGCCAACCTGATCTCCATCATCCCGACGCTGGCGCTGAAGCCGGCCTTCGCCGATCGTTTCGAGACCGGCATTTCGACTGAAGCGCTGACCGGCATTTCGAGGCTCTCGCGGGCCTTCGACGAATTGCTCAACCGCGCCCCGGAAGCGCAGGCGCCCTATGTCGGCGCCTCCGCCTTCGCCACCAAGGCCGGCATTCATGCCTCGGCGCTCGCCAAGGAGCCGGCGACTTACGAGCACGTGCCCCCGGAAGCCGTCGGCAACCGCCGCCGCGTCATGGTCTCCGACCAGGGCGGCAAGGCCAATTTCCTCGCCGAGCTGAAGCGGCGCGGCATCGACGTGCCGAAGGATGACCATCGGCTCGATGCGCTGATCGCCGTTGTCAAGGAGCGCGAGGCGGAGGGCTATGCCTATGAGGGCGCCGACGCCTCCTTCGAGCTGCTCGCTCGCAAGATGCTGCACGGCCTGCCGGAGTTCTTCAATGTCACCTCCTTCCGCTGCATGGTCGAGCGTCGCTTCGACGCCAACGGCCAGTTGAAGACGGTGTCGGAGGCGATCGTCAAGGTGATGGTCGATGGCGAGGAGAAGATGTCGGTCGCCGAGGGCCATGGCCCGGTCAATGCGCTCGACATCGCGCTCAGGAAGGACCTCGGCAAGTACCAGAACGAGATCGGCGACCTCGAGCTTGCCGACTTCAAGGTGCGTATCCTCAATGGCGGCACCGAAGCGATCACGCGCGTGCTGATCGAATCGCACGATTCCAGCGGCGCCCGCTGGTGGACGGTCGGCGTGTCGGAAAACATCATCGACGCCTCCTTCCAGGCGCTGATGGATTCGATCATCTACAAGCTGATGAAGAACCGCGACATGGCGGGGCTGGTGGCGGCGGAGTAGGCGCTTGGGCTCTTCGATCAGCTGGTTTGGCTTCCGGGGCTACGGGATCAAGGAAGCCGCGGCCTTGTTCGGCAGGGAAGTCGGCGGTTCATCGGACGATTTCGATTCGCCGGTGAATGC
>NZ_RZOJ01000428.1:0-5116 GCF_003998845.1 Mesorhizobium sp. M4A.F.Ca.ET.022.05.2.1
GTCTTGCGCATGCTCCCACCAGGCGCCGAGCGCATCGATCAGCGGCACAAGCCCGCGGCCCGCTTCCGTGAGGTCGTAGTCGACGCGCAGCGGATAGCCCTGATGCGCCGTGCGCCGCACGATGCCGGCGTCCTCCAGCTTGCGCAACTCCAGCGCCAGAATGCGATGCGACACGGTCGGATTGTCACGCCGGAGCTCGCTGAAGCGTTTGGTCCCGTCCTTCAGATAATAGAGCAGCAAGGTCGGCCAGCGGCCGCTGAGCACGCGCATGGTCTCTTCGATCGGGCAGCACGAGATGACATCTTTCATGGGGGACCTGGGGGCGTGGTTACAGAATAGTGCGTAATTTACATGGGGCGACCAGCGTTTAGGGTCAAGTTTCGCTGCGCGGCGTGATCCTCGAACATGGAAGAGACAACAAATGGAACCTATCCTCCTTTACGGCTTCCCGGCGGGAAGCTCCATGGGGCTCGTCGCTGCCTTCGAACGCCTCGGGCTACCCTACCGGCTGTGCCGGGTGGACATGCTGGCCGACATGAAGAACGAAGCCTATGCCAGCATCAACGGCCGGCAGGAAACGCCGGTGCTGATCACCGACGAAGGCAAGGTGCTGACCGAGACCATGGCGATCGCCGCATGGCTCGAGGCCCGCGATACAAACCGGCGCATCAGCTTCGACCCGCGCACGCAGGAAGCCGATCGGATGCATCAACTCATGGCTTTTGTGAACACCGGATTTACCGCCGCTTTCATGCCGCTCTGGGCGGCGTTGGAAATGACGTCGCCGGACCCAGTCTTGCAGGCAACCTTGCGCGACTTTGGTCGCAAGGCCGTTGCCGAACGCCACGACCGGCTCGAGGCGATGATCAACGGGACCGACTTCCTGGTCGGCGATCGGCTGACGCTGGCCGACACCACGCTGATCGGCGTGGCGCGCTGGGCCGAGTTCCACCAGGCGATCGAGGGCGCCGACTATCCCAGGCTTGCCGCTTTGCGCGAGCGCATCCAGGCCGATCCGGTCGTGCAATACGCGCTCGCCGTAGAGGATGGCAGAAAGCCTGTGGGTTCGGGTGCCTGCCTTGGGCATGTCCCGCTGGCCGAGGTGATCGAACGCTTCGCGGCCTAGAGCTGCTATTGGGCGGCGCCAGCGCGCCTGGCGCCGCCCAACGAATACTCCTTATTTCACGAGCGTGATGAGGCGGCTGGCATACATCTCGCGACTTCCAAGCACGGCTGAGCAGTCCGTTTTGATGGATGAGTTTCCGGTCATCTGCACGGTCTTGCCGACAAGCCTCAGGCAGTCTCCCTGGCCGCTCATGTCGGAGTTGCCGGCATAGGTAACGGGCGCGTCCGGCGCGTAGACGAAACCGCTGATCACGGAATTGGCGCCGCCATTCAACGTCAAGGCCGACGTGTTTTCGTGGTTTTCGAAGATGGTGATGCCGGCATAGGGACCGCTGGTGGGCGGGGAAAGGTTCACCTGCTCATTGGCATTTATGTAAATCTGCGCGCCCTCCATGAGGAATATCGTCACCCCCTGGCCGGTCAGGCTGCCGTTGCCCCCGGGTTTGATGGCGGTGCCGCGCATTATGTAGACGCCAGGCTCAAGCGTGATGTTTCCCGACAATGTCTTGTCGCAATAGGTGCCGGGCGCCAGCGTGTAGGTCTTGCCCTTGGGGACCGGCAAACACAACGTGTAGTCGGGGGGAACGACGTCGGCCAGGGGATCGAAAGACGCGTACTGATGCTCGAGCGGCGTTCCGCAGGTGAGATTGGCGCTTGGTGGCGAAAGGCCGGAAGTGCCGCCGACCGTCGAGACGCATGCCGCCGAGACCAGGGCGGAGCCACCTCTGCTGACGGCATCGGACGCGTCGGAGTTCGCGGCGATCACGCAACTGCTCATCGAGACATTGGTCGAGCCTTGCAGGCTCACCGCTGAAGACACATGCGGATCGAGCGCCAGCACGCAGGCCTGTGCACCCGGGTTCATCTTGACCTTGGCCGAGCGGTTGGCCTGCCACGAGGCCGCGCCGCTGAGGAAGCTTGGCCGGCTGATGCTGGACGAAAGCGAGATGTAATAGGCGCTCGGGCTCCCACTGGCGGCTGCCGAAAAGGCGGAGACGCTGCCTGAATATTCCTGCTGGTCGGCGGCGCTCATGTTGGCCGCAAAAAATGTCAGCCCAAGCGACTGGACGTCACCGGCTGTCATCCCGGCTGAGTACTTCGTGGCGACGGCAAGCCCGGCCGCGTCCAGCGAGTTCTGCAACTGCGCTGCGTCGTCGCTGGTGCCCACCAGATCGATGGTGCCGGCCACGCCAAGCATTATCGGCAGCATCGCTATGGCGGTCCCCATGGCGAAGTTGCCGCGCTCGGAGGCCCGGAAGCGTTTCAATGCGAACATTGCCCCTCGCCGAACTCTGTAAAGCTCAAGTGATACGCCAGGGGTCTCTACGAGCAATTTAAGCAAATGATAAAATGCTTGAATTGTAAAATGCTGCACAAATGGTTGGCCAAGCAGCCAGGCCACAGCGGCAGCTGGCGCGCAACAAGACCTGAATATCGGCACGCCCCGTCAGCGCTGCGCTTCGGTTGCCATCCTCAGAGCCAGCGCCGCCAGCACCGTGCCCATCATCCAGCGCTGGATGACCATCCACAGCGGTCGTCCGGCGAGGAAGGTCGCGATCGAGCCGGCTGTCACCGCGATGATGGCATTGACGGTGAGGCTGATCGAGATCTGGGTGACGCCCAGCACCAGAAGCTGCGACAGGACACGGCCCTTGGCCGGGTTGATGAACTGCGGCAGCAGCGAAAGGTAGAGCACCGCCACCTTGGGGTTGAGCAGGTTGGTCATAAGCCCCATCGCGAACAGCTTGCGCGGCCTGTCCTTCGGCATCTCGCGGACGTGGAACGGCGAGCGCCCGCCGGGCCTCACCGCTTGCCAGGCGAGCCACAGAAGATAGAGCGCGCCGGAAATGCGCAGCACGTCATAGGCGAAGGGCACGGCAAGCAGCAGCGCGGTGATGCCGAAGGCCGCCGAGACCACGTAGAACAGGAAACCGCAGGCGACGCCGCCAAGCGAGATCAGCCCGGCCTTCGGCCCTTGCGACAGCGAACGCGAGATCAGGTAGATCATGTTCGGCCCCGGCGTCAGCACCATGCCGAGGCAGACCAGCGCGAAGGTCAGATGGTTGGCGACGTCGGGCATTGCTTGACTCCAGCGCATGCGGCAGGGACGGTCCGATGCCGGCGAGCACCGACTTGTGCCTTGTGCCGCGAACGCGCACAAGGGCTTGCCGGCGCCGGCCGTTGCGCCAGGGTGGCATGCCGCAGGTTGGTGGGTAGTCTCGGCCTGCCTCCGCGGTCACGTCCAAATGGACGTGCGCTGCACAGTCTCAAACGAAGGCACTCATCTCCAACGCTTTTGTAACCTTCTACTTACCGACGACGAGGCCGCCGGACGAGGCGAGCTTATAGGATCGGCACGGCGAAGGACGATCTTCAACGCACCGGCATCCTTTGATGTGCCTTACCCCACCACGCGCAAATTCGACAATTCGTTCGCAATTTCCTTGAAATTGTCCGACAGCGTAGCGCCGGTCGCGTTCCAAAACAGCTTGGCCGGCTTGCTGGGGTCGGTCGGATCCTTGCGGAAGCGCGAGTCGGAAGAGCAGGCCTTCAGCGCGTCCATCGCCTTCTTGTCGCCGGAATCCGTCAAGGACATGTCGAGCGCGACGGTCATCACCATGATGTTGGCCGCCTTGGCGTTGTTGCACAGGCTCGCCATCTGCTCGTTGAGCGCGGCGGTGTAGTTGCTGGACGTATAGTTGAACTGGCCGATGGCGCTCGACGTGCCGGTGAACAGCCGGGTCACGGCCGTGCCGTGATAGGCGAGGCCGGTGTATCCATAGGCGGCATAGGTCGACTTGTTGCCGGCCGGGTCGCTGCTGACCGTCGAATAGGTGTTCTCGCCGTCGGTGAGCACGATGACGACCTTGTCATTGCCGCGCTCGCTCTCCGGCCGCCCTTCGGTGAAGGGCTCGGTGCTCGATACGGTGCGCCAGCCCCAGGCCATGCCTTCCGGCACATTGGTGTTGCCGTTCGGCTGCATCAGGTCGATCGCCGCCTTGATCGCCGTCAGCCCTGCCGCCTGGGTGACATCGGTCAGCGGTGTGATCGGCGTCGTGGTGCAGCTGTAGTTGGGACCGGCGCCGGTCGACAGCACGGGCGCATGGATCGGCCGCGGCTGGAAATACTTGGCCATGTTGGATTGCCGTGTCTTGCCGGTGGTGCTCGACGGATCGTCGTTCCACCAGCTGTTGGCCGCGCCATAGGTGACCGGTTTCGCCTCGTCGGGATCCTGCGTCAGATACCAGTGGTTGCCCGGCTCGTCCGGCGCGAACATGGGGACGAACATGGTTGCCGGGTCGCCGACGCCGGTGCCGATGTTGTTGGGGCCGCCGGAGGCCGGCGCGTCATTGACATTGTAAGGGTAGGGACGGTCCTCGACGCAGCCCTGCCAGCTGGCGAACGGGCCGTAGGTGTCGTTGTAGTCGTATTCGTCGTGGCTGCGTTTGCAGGTATGGTTCGAACGATATTCGTCGCAGACCACGCGCTTGGAGCCGACGATGCGCTCATGGCTGGTGACCACCTTCATGTCGCGGTAGAGCGAGAAGCGGGTCAGCATCTGGCCTTCCTGCTCGCCCCAGTCGGAGCCCTTCTTGTACCAGATGCCGTTGAACTTCTGCGCGTATTTGTTGGTGGCGTTCAGCGTCGTCCAATCGAAATTCTCGTGGTGTACCGGCGACAGCCCATAGGTGTCCATCCAGGAAGCGTTGTCGTTCTGCGTCCCGACATTCACCGAGGCGGCGAAGGGCACGATGCTGAACTGGACCGGCTTGTCGATCTGCTTGATCGCGGCCGCCTGCTGCGCCAGCGTGTCGACGAGCTGCTTGGCGGCCTGCTTGAGCAGGTCGATGCGCTTTTGCCCCGCGCCGGTGCCGAGGTTGCTCATCGAGCCGGAATTGTCGAGCACCATGGCGACTTCCAGCGTGTTTTTCAGCCGCACTTCCGAGCATACCGAGTAGTCGACGTCGGAAGACTGTTTATCGATCAGCAT
>NZ_RZOJ01000429.1:0-5112 GCF_003998845.1 Mesorhizobium sp. M4A.F.Ca.ET.022.05.2.1
GATAGTCGATCTGCTCCAGCCGCTCCTCGACGGCGATGTGCGCGAGATGCAGGGAGAACACCCGCACTGGACCGGCTGGCGTGCGGATCATGCATTCAAGCGCGGCGTTGCGCGTGTTGAGCGGGCGCACCGTGCGGCGCAGCGGCAGGGGGTGCAAGCGCGACCAGACGATCGGCAGCCTCGACAGCACCATGGTGCCGAACTGCCTGCGGCGGTTGACGACGCGGCCGTCGCGCCGCTCGCTGGCGTCCATGTCGAAGGCCGGCCCGTAAACCCAGTGGTAGTCAGGCAGCAGCCGCGACAGGATTTCCGGCTGGTCGTCCTCGTTTGTCCGCTGCCAGTGCCGCTCCACCTCCTGTAAGGCGATGATGTCGGCGCCTTCGACGACGCGCGCGGCGCGCGCGAGATCGTAGCGGCCGTCGCCGCCGAACCCGTACTGGATGTTGTAGCTGACGAGCTTCATTGGTTATCCGGCTCAGTTCCGGTGATGGCAGTAGCGTTTCACCGATAGCGTGGCAATGGACCGCAACAGCAACGGGGCTGGGCCAGAGGACCGTCTTCCTACGTCGTCAGCGGCTGGAACCGCCCCGCCGGCGACGCCGCCAGTTCCGACCAGTCGATCTCCTCCTCCAGCCGGTGATAGGCCTCGTCGCCGATCGTGCCGTTGCGGCGCAGTTCCTCCAGCGCGTCGCGCTGGCGCTTGATGGCATAGAGGCGCAGGCGATCGTATTCGGTCGCCGCCTGGGCGTCCTCAGGGTCCTCGGCGATCCGGCGCTGCGCCTCATACTGCTCGCGCACCACCGCCGCCGCGGCCGACGTCTTGTGGTTCAGGACGTCGAGCGCGGCCTGCATGACGGCAACGCGCGCCTCCGCCACCTCGCGGTCGATCGTCGTGTCCCGTTCGAAATTGAGTATCCGCAGCAGCGGCTTCAGACTCATGCCTTGCAGCACCAGCGTGCCGAGAACGACCGCGAAGGCGGCAAGCACGATGGGGTCACGGCCCGGGAAGCCGGCCGGCAGCGCAATCGCCACCACCAGCGTCACCAGTCCCCGCATGCCGCACCAGCCGACGAGCACGGCACCGCGGAACGTCGGTGCATCCCGCCTTTTGTCTTCGCTGTCGAAGCGGGCAAGCCATCGCATGACCGCAACGTAGCTCGCGACCCAGACGAGGCGAGCCACGATGACCACGGCCAGCACCGTCGCGGCGAAGAGAAACGCATCGCCTTGCCCGTCGCCGGAGAGCCGGCCGACGATCGAGCGTGCCTGCAGGCCCATCAGAACGAAAGCCAGCACGTTGAGGACGAACACCGCCGACTCCCAGACCGAATAGGTGCTGACGCGCCTCCGCGCCGACATCAGGCGCGGCGCGGTGCGCGCGATGGTCATGGCATAGACGACGATGGTGATGATGGCCGACAGCCCGAGCCTGTCGGCAAGTATCCAGACACCGAATGTACCGGCGAACTGCACCACTGTGCTGCTTGCCGCATCCTCGATCCGCGTGAGCGTCAGCAGAGAGAAGCGGCCGAACAGATAGCCGGCGACAACGCTGCCGACCGTCGACAGCAGGATCACCGGCACCGCGTCCTTCAGCATGACCGAACCGATCGCGGCCGAAACCGCAATCCTGTAGATCAGCAGCGCTGTCGCATCGTTGAGCAGGCTCTCGCCCTGCAGGATGGCCATGATGCGGTGCGGCACCTTGAACTGGCCGAGCACGGCGCTCGCGGCCACGGCATCGGGCGGCGCGACGATGGCGCCGAGCGCGATCGCCGCCGCGATCGGCAGGCCGGCCATCTTCCAGCCGACGAAGGCAACGACCACGGTAGTGAAAACAACCGCGCCGAGCGCCAGCATCGCCAGCGACAGCCGGTAGCGCTTCAGGTCGCGCAGCGAGGTGTCATAGGCGGCATCGAGAAGCACCGGCGCTATGAACAGCGCAAGCGCCAGTTCCGGATCGATCTCGATCGTTGGCGCGCCGGGCACAAAGGCAATCCCAACCCCGGCCAGGGCCAGCAGCGAAGGATAAGGGACCTCCAGCCGCCGCGACAGCGCCGCCAGCGCGACGGCAATCAAAAGCAGGACAAGGGTGATCTCGAACAGGGCCATACCTCATCGTAGCGATGAAGCGCGACGGTTGGCAGTACCCCCGTGTCGGGATGCTGTTGATTGTCTGGCGCGTTAGCGATGAGGGTCGGATCGTCCCACGCTGATCACTATGGGAGGTGATGCACCGGCTCGAAATTGCGCTCCTGTCGCTTTGCTAGTGCAGCACCAGCATGTCGCCGGACGAAAACGAGATGTCCGCCTTCTCGCCAACTACGGGCGGCGGCGTCGTGGAGTTGTTGAACGTGTCGAGCGACACCGTGTTGCCGCCAATGCCGACGCGCACCCGGATGACCGAGCCGAGGAAGTGCACTTCGGCGATCTCGCCGGAAAGGCTGGTGTCATGGCCGGGTTGCCGCCCCAGCGAAATCGCCTCGGGCCTGAGCGCCAGCGACAGCGTGTCGCCGGATTTCGAACCGTTGAGCTTGCCCTTGAGCGAGACTTCCTGCGTGTTGACCTGCACTTTGCCAGATGCCGGGTCGGTGACCTTGCCTTCCAGCACGTTGAGTGTGCCGACGAAATTGGCGACGAACTTGGTCGCCGGCCGGTTGTAGATCTCGAACGGCGTGCCGACTTGCTCGGCCTTGCCGCCATACATGACCGCGATGCGGTCGGAGATCGACAGCGCTTCTTCCTGGTCGTGGGTGACGAAGATGGTGGTGATGCCGAGCTTCTTCTGGATCGAGCGGATCTCCTCGCGCAGCGACACGCGCACCTTTGCATCGAGCGCCGACAGCGGCTCGTCGAGCAGCAAGAGCTTCGGCTTCGGCGCGATCGCGCGCGCCAGCGCGATGCGCTGCTGCTGGCCACCCGAAAGCTGGTAGGGATAGCGGTCGGCCATCTGCGGCAGCTTTATGATGTCGAGCATCTCGGCGACGCGGGAATCGATGGCGGCCTTCTGCATCCCCGCCACCTTCAGCCCGAAGCCGATATTCTGCGCCACCGTCAGGTTGGGGAACAGCGCGTAGGCCTGGAACACCATGCCGACATTGCGCTGGTTGGGCTTCAGCCGCGTGATGTCCTTGCCAGCCACGACGATCTTGCCGGCGCTCGGCTCCTCGAAACCGGCGACCATGCGCAGCACAGTCGTCTTGCCGCAGCCCGATGGGCCAAGGAAGGAGACGAACTCGCCCGGCGCAACGTCGAGGTTGAAATCCTCGACCACAGTCGTGGCGCCGAAGGACTTTCGCACATGCTGGATGGAGAGGAACGGCTCGGCCATGGCTTTGACTTTCAGTGCTTGTCGTTCAATTGGGGCGGTTCGCCGATTTCGGCGCGAAGCGGGACAGGATCTGGATCAGCGACATGCAGCCCCAGGTAATGGCGAAGGCGATGATGGCAAGCGCCGCCGGCTCATAGGCGCGGTTGGCGCCGATATTCTGCAGATACGGTCCGAAGGCCGGCCGATTGAGCAGGCTCGCCATGGTGAATTCGCCGATGACGATGGCGAAGGTCAAGAAGGCGCCCGACAAGACCGCGATCAGCACATTGGGCAGGATGACACGGGTGATGATCGTCCCCCAGCCGGCGCCGAGGATCTGCGCCGCTTCCGTCAGCGTCCTGACATCGATGGTGCGCAGCCCGGTATCAACCGCCCGGTACATGTAAGGCAGCGCCAGCGTCGCATAGCCGATGACCAGCAGGGCGTTGGTGCCGGTGTCGCTGGCGAGGAACGGTAGCGGCGAGTTGGAGCCGTACATCCGGATATAGCCGAAGACGATGACGATGGCCGGAATGACCAGCGGCAACAGCGTGATGAACTCGACCACCGGCCTGATCTGCGGCAGACGCAGCCGGATCCAGTAGGCCGCGGGCACCACGATCAGCACGCCGAGGATGATAGTGAAGATCGCCGCGACCACCGAATACATGAAGGTGGTCTGGAAGCGTTCGTCCCCCAGCACGATCTGATAGGCGTCGAACGAATAGGCGCCGCGCCGCATGCGCATCGAGAATTCGACGGTCGCGATCAGCGGAATGAAGAAATAGGCCGCGCCCAGCGCAAAGACGACCCAGGCCCAGAATCTGCCGGACTTCATTTGAGCCACCTCTCCGAGCGGGTCCGGAACCAGATGTAGAAGACATTGGCGAGACCGGTGATGACGATCATGCCGAAGGCGATCGCATAGCCGAGATGCGCGTTGTGCAGCACGTCGCCACGGATCTGCGCGTAGAGCAGGATCGGCACGATGTTGAGCGAGGAACCAGTCAGCGCATAGGCGGTGGCGATCGCCCCGAAGGCGTTGGCGAAGAGCAGGATCACGGTGCCGAGGAAGCTCGGCCAGATCACCGGAATGACCACCATACGCCAATACTGCGCCGTGGTCGCGCCGAGCGTCGCGGCAGCTTCGCCCCATTCCTTCTTAAGCCCGTCAATAGCCGGCGTGATGATGACCACCATTAGCGGGATCTGGAAGTAGACATAGGTCAGCGTCAGGCCCCAGAAGGACAGGATGTTGAAGCCATGTGCGTAAATGTTCAGCCCAAACACGGTGTTCAGGATGACGGTGGCGAGCCCGAGCCGGCCCAGCGTGGCAAGGAAGGCGAAGGCCAGCGGCACGCCGGCGAAATTGGAAGCGACACCGGAAAATGTCAGCGTCGCCGAGCGTATCCAGTCCGGCAGGCCGCCACGCACGATGGCAATGGCGATGGCGAGCCCGGCGAATGCGCCGATCAGCGCCGAGGCAAGGCTGACCTTGATGGAAATCCAGTAGGCAGCAACGATCGACGGCTGCGCCAGGGCCGCGATGTTTTCGAGCGTGAACTCGCCTGCGTCGTTCTGGAAGGCGCCCAGCATCAGATAGAGCGTGGGCAGGATCAGGAACATGATCGCGAAGACGAAGAACGGTGTAACGCCGAGCCACTGCGTCGGCAGCCTCAGGCTGCGCGCATCGGCGGGCGGCGCGGTCTTTCCCGCAATGGCCTGGTTGGAGAGCGAGAGATCGGTCATGCGCCGGCTACCGTCTTTGAGAGGAGCCGGGCGGCCAAGGCCGCCCGGCCCTT
>NZ_RZOJ01000042.1:0-27610 GCF_003998845.1 Mesorhizobium sp. M4A.F.Ca.ET.022.05.2.1
ATCTTCACGGCGCGGGCGGAGTGTTCGTTGATGATGGCGTTGGCGCGGGCCGAACCGGCGGCGTCCATCAGGTCGCTCTTCGACAGGATGATCAGGTCGGCGCAGGCGACCTGATCTTCGAACACTTCCTCGACCGGATCGTCGTGGTCGAGCGTCTCGTCTTGCGCGCGCTGCGCCTGCAGGGCGTCCATGTCGTTGGCGACGCGGCCTTCGGCCAGTGCCGGGCCATCGACCACGGCGATGACGCCATCGACGGTCACGCGGCTCTTCACGCTCGGCCACTGGAAAGCCTGGACCAGCGGCTTGGGCAAAGCGAGGCCGGAGGTTTCAATCAGGATGTGGTCGACCTTCGGCGTCAGCGACAGGATCTGGTCGAGCGCCGGCACGAAATCGTCGGCGACGGTGCAGCAGATGCAGCCATTGGCCAGTTCGACGATGTTCTCCTCCGGACAGGTGTCAATGCCGCAGCCCTTCAGGATCTCGCCGTCAATGCCGATATCGCCAAACTCGTTCACAATGATCGCAATACGCTTGCCGCCGGCGTTTTCCAGGAGGTGGCGGACCAGTGTCGTCTTGCCGGCGCCGAGGAAGCCGGTGACGACGGTGCAGGGAACACGTGAGACGGAAGCGGTCATGGTCAGTCCTTCAGCAGATCGAGGGGAGGGATGCGGGCAACAAGGCCGCGCTTCAGGGAATCGGGCCGGCCGCGCCACGGGATGAGGCCGTCGGTCGAGGTGGCGAAGAGCTTGGCGCAGGTGACGAGGTCGGTGCCGCTGGTCGCATCCAGATCGCCGAAGACGTAGCTCCAGCAGCCATCGCGCAGAAGTGCCGCGCTCAGTCGGCGCTTGCAATTGCCGAGGCATTCGACGGTGCGGATGTTGATCTTTTCGCCGGAAGCCGCCCGGCGCGTGTCCTCGGCGAGCAGCGCGCCGGCGCGCGGATGGGCATCGGAACCGGTCTCGTCGCGGCAGGACGAGCAGACGATGACGGTCACGCCGGCCGGACCATCGTCGTCGCCGGACGGTATGTCCGCTCTATCAGCCGGAAAACTGCTGTCGCGCTCCAAATCAGGCTCCTTGCCCGGAAACCCGCCGGGCGATCGGATTCTTTTCTCGCAGACGGCAGGTCTCCTGGCTCGCGGGTCATCGCCTTGGTTAGCCGCCTTCCCGGGGAACATCCCAGTGGCTTTCGGCCTTGGCTCTTCGCTTACAGTTGCGGGGACAGCCGCGGATTTGGGCATTTTTCCCGCACCGCATTCCCTCTTGGCTCCTCCTTTTGCCGGGAGGAGACCGTCTGGCCATGGATTTAGGCTTCTGCGGGCAGATGTGTCAACGCGCGGCTACGACATGGCTATGTCGGTCAGAGGCTGTCATGTGCCGCCAATCGGCAGGGCCAGGATAACTTGCCGGACTGCTTGATAACCATCGCCGTGGTCCCAGTCATGGCTGAGGGCTAGGTCCTGTCCTTCTTGCCAAACCTTATTATCCAGAAGGACCTCGGTGCAAATAAGCTCGCCTTTCAAGGCTGCAAAAAAGGTGCGTACAAAGTGACTGCCAGGGGAAACGGAAGCTGTGAACAGCTTTTCCAGCTTGGCGTAGAACGTTGGATAACCCCGGTTCAGCGAACTAAGCTCGGTGGTGGCCTGGGAAATGACCGGTCCACCATAGATTTTCCAGCGAACATTTTTTTGCCAGATCTTCCAACTGGGACTGCTTTGCCGCCAAACCTCTACTTCGGCCTGCATGTTGTCGCAGACATGATCAGCCAGTCCCTCGATCGCCACGTGGAAAACGCCACGAAGAAATTTTTCAAACGCCTGATTTAATTCTTGTTCTCGCGTGTCACCGAAGCCAGCAAAGGATTCAATGACCGGCTGAACATCAAGCAGTGGGGAAAAAATGTAGATTTCGAGGACCAGCCGGCCAGCTTCCGCCTCGAATACCTCAGCCTCAAACCGAAGTTGCCTCGACTGTAGCAGAACGTCCTGATCTCTACGCACTGCATCGATCCCATGCGCAATCAATGCGCCATGGATCATGTCGAGCACTTTGTCCGATGCCATTGCACAACCTACGAGGTTTGTTGGAGCGTGTATGACAGAGGCTGCAGGGGTTGGCTATCTTATCTCGCCAGCCAGCGCCGGCCCCAAATCGCCGGCCGGCGTCACTTCGATGCGCTCAAGCCCAAGCCAGCCCTGCATCTGCTTCAATTCCTCGAAGAGTTCACCGGCCGTTTCGGGCGGAGCGCCGGCCTCGGCATAGGCGGCATGGACGCGCAGCACGCTGGCCGGGCGATCGGCCCGCAGATCGACGCGGGCGACGATCCGGTCGCCGAGCAGGAAGGGCAGCACATAATAACCGTACTGGCGTTTTTCGGCCGGCGTGTAGATCTCGATGCGGTAGCGGAAGTCGAAGAGCTTTTCCGTCCGCGTGCGCTCGAAGACCACCGGATCGAAGGGAGCGAGCAGGGCGCGGGCCTTTATTCGGCGCGGAAAGCGGGCGTCCTTGTGGAGATAGGCGGGCCTGTCCCAGCCCTCGACGCGCACCGGCAGCAGCTCGCCCGCCTCGACCAGTTCCTCGATCCGGTCCTTGGTGTCGCCGGGCGCCAGGCGAAAATAGTCGCGCAGGTCGCCATAGGTGGCGATGCCATGGGCGCGGGCGGAAATGCGCAGCAGCTCGCGATGCGCGTCCTCGACCGAGGGAACAGGCAGGTCGAGGACCGCCTGCGGCAACACGCGCTCCGGCAGGTCGTAGTAACGTTCGAAGCCGCGCCGGTAGGCGGTGGTGATGCGGCCGGCCCAGAACAGCCATTCGAAGGCGTGCTTGGCCTCGCTCCAGCCCCACCAGCCGCCATTGCCCTTGTGGCCCTCGATGTCGGAGGCGGCGATCGGCCCGCGTTCGGCGACTTGCCCGTAGATCTCCTCGATCATCGCCTTGCGCTCGCGGCCCCATTTGGCGAGGCCGAGATACATTTCCTCACCCCGCTCGGCGCGCAGCATGCGCCAGCGCAGCAGCGGCCAGGTCTCGACCGGCAGGAAGGAGGCCTCGTGCGCCCAGTATTCAAACACCTTGCGTTTGCGCGTTACGGCGGCATTGTCGAGCAGCGCCAGCGGGTAGGGGCCGAGGCGCGAATAGAGCGGCATATAGTGGGCGCGGACCACCGCGCTTACGGAATCGATCTGGAGCAGGCCGGTCCGGGAGAGAACGCGGGCGAGGTGGCGGCGATCAGGCGTGCCGGCCGGTTGCGGGTCGGTGAAACCCTGCGCGCCGAGCGCGATGCGCCTGGCCATGGTGAGAGATATCTTTTCCTTCATCCGGAAGCCTTGTCCTGATCCTTTGGCCCGCATTTGCGGTTCCTGATTCCGGCCATGCTAGCAGGCAAATGGCGGGAGATATGTCAGGAGAGAAAAGTGGAGTAAAAAATGAAGGAAATCAAACAGGAGCGGATCGGACCAGTTTCATTCGATAAGGCGTCGAGCGTCGCGTTTTGAACAAGGTTTGACTTGCTTCGCCGAAAGCGCTGCGCTAACCCTCGCCGCGTTGCAGCATAGGCCCTTAAAACGGTTCAGCGGTGAATCTGTCACGCTTCCGCAATAGGATCGCTTGCTGTAATCAACGTGGATTGACCGCCAACGGAAAGCCGCAGCATGAACGCACTTTTGAGTTCGTATCTGCCCATCGTCCTGTTTATCGGCGTGGCGCTTGTCGTCGGCTTGGCGCTGCTCGTGGCGCCGTTCCTGGTGGCCTACCGCAGCCCCGATCCGGAAAAGCTTTCCGCTTATGAATGCGGCTTCAACTCGTTCGACGACGCCCGCATGAAGTTCGACATCCGCTTCTACCTGGTGTCGATCCTGTTCATCATCTTCGATCTGGAAGTGGCCTTCCTGTTCCCGTGGGCGGTGTCCTTCTCGAAGATCGGCATGCTCGGTTTCTGGTCGATGATGGTGTTTCTGGCGGTGCTGACCATCGGCTTTGCCTATGAATGGAAAAAAGGAGCGCTGGAATGGGATTGAACGACAGTTCAGGCACCCTCGTCGCGCCGAAGCCCAAGGGCATCATCGATCCCAACACCGGCCGGCCGGTGGGGCAGGATGACCCGTTCTTCCTCGAGATCAACAACGAGCTGGCCGACAAGGGCTTCCTTGTCACCTCCACCGAGGCGCTGATCACCTGGGCGCGCAGCGGCTCGCTGATGTTCATGACCTTCGGCCTCGCCTGCTGCGCGGTGGAGATGATCCACACCTCGATGCCGCGCTATGACTCGGAGAGGTTCGGCGTCGCGCCGCGTGCGTCCCCGCGCCAGTCCGACATCATGATCGTCGCCGGCACGCTGACCAACAAGATGGCGCCGGCGCTGCGCAAGGTCTACGACCAGATGCCGGAGCCGCGCTACGTCATCTCCATGGGCTCCTGCGCCAATGGCGGCGGCTACTACCACTATTCCTATTCGGTGGTGCGCGGCTGCGACCGTGTCGTGCCCGTCGACATCTATGTGCCCGGCTGCCCGCCGAGCGCGGAAGCGCTGCTTTACGGCATTCTTCTGCTGCAGAAGAAGATCCGCCGCACCGGCACGATCGAGCGGTGAACCGATGAGCCAGAAGCTGAATGAACTCTCGACCTATCTGGGCGAGAAGCTGACCGACCGGATTGGCGAAGCGGTGCTGGCCTATGGCGAACTCACCGTCTCCGTGGAGCCGAACAACCTCATCGAGGTGGCGACCTTCCTGCGCGATGATCAGCGCTGCCAGTTCATCTCGATCATCGACGTCTGCGGCGCTGACTATCCGTCGCGAGCCAAGCGCTTCGATGTCGTCTATCACCTGCTGTCGCCGAAGCAGAATGTGCGCATCCGCCTCAAAGTCCAGGCCGACGAGGAGACGCTGGTTCCCTCGCTCACCGCCGTCTATCCTGGCGCCGACTGGTTCGAGCGCGAGACCTACGACCTCTATGGCGTGCTGTTTTCGGGCCATCCCGACCTGCGGCGCATCCTCACCGACTACGGTTTCGAAGGCCATCCGCTTCGCAAGGATTTCCCGCTCACAGGCTTCGTCGAGGTGCGTTACGACGACGAAGCCAAGCGCGTCATCTACGAGCCGGTCGAGCTCAAGCAGGAATTCCGCAATTTCGATTTCCTCTCCCCATGGGAAGGCACGGATTACGTGCTGCCGGGGGATGAAAAAGCCAAGCAGTGAGTAGGGAAGTAGTGAGTAGTCAGTAGGGAAGGAATTGGAAAAGCGGATCGAATCTTATCGCGACCTGATGGTGTGGCAATCGGCGATGGTTCTCGCCGAAGATTGTTACCGTGTCACCAAAGGTTTCCCGAAAGACGAGATTTATGGAATGACCTCTCAGATGCGTCGCTCGGCGGTATCTATCGCCGCCAACATCGCCGAGGGATATGGTCGCGAAAACAGAGGGTCGTTCGTTCAATTCCTGCGCATGGCGCAGGGTTCGTTGAAGGAACTCGAAACACACGTATTGCTGGCATGTCGTTTCGGCATGCTGGAAAAGCCAACGAGATTGAGCTGCTGCTGCGATGCGAAGAGATTGGGAAAATGATGCGATCTCTTATCGGACGGTGCAGGCAAAACAGGCGAATAAGTAGGCATTGAGATTGATGATCACTACTCACTACTCACTACTGACTCTTCGCCAGAGGCGCCAGAATGGCTGAAACCTCCGTCCGCAACTTCAACATCAATTTCGGACCGCAACATCCTGCGGCGCATGGCGTTTTGCGCCTGGTGCTGGAGCTGGACGGCGAGGTGGTCGACCGCGTCGATCCGCATATCGGGCTGCTGCATCGCGGCACCGAGAAGCTGATCGAGGCCAAGACCTATCTGCAGGCGGTACCCTATCTCGACCGGCTCGACTATTGCGCGCCGATGAACCAGGAGCACGCCTTCGCGCTCGCCGCCGAGCGGCTGCTCGGCATCGAGGTGCCGAAGCGCGGCCAGCTGATCCGGGTGCTCTATTCCGAGATGGGCCGCATCATGTCGCACATCCTCAATGTGACGACGCAGGCGATGGACGTCGGCGCGCTGACGCCGCCGCTGTGGGGCTTCGTCGAACGCGAAAAGCTGATGGTGTTTTACGAGCGCGCCTCGGGTTCGCGCATGCACGCGGCCTATTTCCGCCCCGGCGGCGTGCACCAGGACCTGCCGCAGAAGCTGGTCGAGGACATCGGCAAGTGGATCGATCCGTTCCTGAAGTCGATCGACGACCTCGATGCGCTGCTCACGCCAAACCGCATCTTCAAGCAGCGCAATGTCGATATCGGCACGGTGTCGCTGGCCGATGCCTGGGCCTGGGGCTTCTCCGGCGTGATGGTGCGCGGCTCGGGCGCTGCCTGGGACCTGCGCAAGTCGCAGCCCTATGAATGCTATTCCGAGATGGATTTCGACATCCCGATCGGCAAGAACGGCGACTGCTACGACCGCTATCTCGTGCGCATGGAAGAGATGCGCCAGTCGGCGAAGATCATGCGCCAGTGCGTCGACCTGCTGCTCGGCAAGGAAAGCAGCGGCCCGGTGTCCAACCTCGACGGCAAGGTGGTGCCGCCGAAGCGCCAGGCGATGAAGCGCTCGATGGAAGCGCTGATCCACCACTTCAAGCTCTACACCGAGGGCTACCGCGTACCTGCCGGCGAGGTCTATGCCGCCGTCGAGGCGCCGAAGGGCGAGTTCGGCGTCTATCTGGTATCCGACGGCACCAACAAGCCCTACCGCTGCAAGCTGCGCGCGCCCGGCTTCGCGCATCTGCAGGCCGTGGATTTCCTGTGCCGCGGCCACATGCTGGCCGACGTCACCGCCGTGCTGGGTTCGCTCGATATCGTCTTCGGCGAGGTGGATCGTTGAACGCGTCGAACGCCCTATACGCTGCGGCCGGTCTTGCGGCAGGTGTCGCCGGGATGGGTGCCGTTGCTGCCTGGGGTAGTTCGGCCCAGGCCTACCGCGTGTCATGCCGGCCCGAGGGTGTAAAGGCAGCCGTCGCCTGTTCGGTTGCCACCGAAGGCAAGTTCTGGAACTTGGATTCCGGTGTTTACATCAACGCGGAAGCAAACTTTCCGAATTGGAAGACCGCACTCGGTGGGAAATGCTCTGACCGATACCGGGAATATTGGGACTACGTAGACGCCACGTGGGAGAAAGTGGAAGGCAGCGAATTCGAGGCCAGATTAGTCCGCTCGGATCCTCGTTTTTACTTCGACTGCTACAACAGAGTTGAAAGCTAATGTCAGTCCGTCGTCTCGCAGATGCCAGCGTCCAGCCAGCCTCCTTCGCCTTCAACAGGGCGAATACGGCCGCGGCCAAGCAGTGGATCAAGAAATATCCGAAGGGCCGCGAGCAGTCGGCGATCATCCCGCTGTTGATGCTGGCGCAGGAGCAGGAAGGCTGGGTCACCAAGGCGGCGATCGAGACGATCTCCGACATGCTCGGCATGCCGCGCATCCGCGGCCTCGAGGTCGCGACCTTCTACACGCAGTACCAGCTCAACCCGGTCGGAACGCGCGCGCATATCCAGGTCTGCGGCACCACGCCCTGCATGCTGCGCGGCTCGGAAGCACTGATGGATGTCTGCCGCTCGAAGATCCACCACGACCAGTTCCACACCAACGACAAGGGCACGCTGTCGTGGGAGGAGGTCGAATGCCTCGGCGCCTGCGTCAACGCGCCGATGGTGATGATCTTCAAGGATACGTTCGAGGACCTGACGCCGGAGCGGCTGGCAGAGATCATCGATCTCTACGAGGGCGGCAAGGGCGCCTCGGTGACGCCTGGCCCGCAGAATGGCCGCACCGGCTCGGAGCCAGCCACCGGCCTGACGACGCTGAAGAGCGAGAAGGCGATCCTGAAGTCGACACGCGAGAAGGAAGCCAAGGCGGCGGCGAAGGCGGCCAAGGCGGCTCCCGACGCCATTATCGCAACGGAGGTGCCGGCGCCGGCTGCCCCCGTGGGCCCGTCGAAGGCCGGCAAGCCGAAGACCGATGCGCCCGAGACCAGCCCGGCGCTGAACACGCCTTCGCCGGTCAAGGTCGCGCTGGCCGTGGAAAAGGCGGCGAGCGTGTCGGCCCCGCGGCATTCGGCCGCCAATGCCAACAAGGCTTCGCCGGAAGTCGAGGGTGTCTCGAAGCAGCGCAGTGGTCCGAGGGCCAAGGCCGAGCCGGCTTCCGCCTTCAAGGCGCCGGAAGCCAAGCAGCCAGCCGTCAAGCAGGCAAAGCCTTCACTCGACGACAAGAACAGGCCCGCTGGCATAGAACGGCCCGTTGCGGTCGACGACCTCAAGCTGATCTCCGGCGTCGGTCCGAAGATCGAGGGCACGCTGCATTCGCTGGGCATCTACACCTTCGCGCAGGTCGCGTCGTGGAAGAAGGCCGAGCGCGACTGGGTGGACGCCTATCTCTCCTTCCATGGCCGCATCGAGCGCGACGACTGGGTCAAGCAGGCCAAGGCGCTCGCCAAGGGCGGGGTGGCCGAATATATCCGCGTCTTCGGCAAGAAGCCGGTCTGAGGGACGAACAATGCTTCAGGACAAAGACCGCATCTTCACCAACATCTACGGCCTCTTCGACAAGTCGCTCAACGGAGCGATGGCGCGCGGCGCCTGGGACAACACGCCAGGCATCATCGCCAAGGGGCGCGACTGGATCGTCAACGAGATGAAGGCGTCGGGCCTGCGCGGACGCGGCGGTGCCGGCTTCCCGACCGGACTCAAGTGGTCGTTCATGCCCAAGCAGAGCGACGGCCGGCCGAGCTATCTGGTCATCAACGCCGACGAATCCGAGCCCGGCACCTGCAAGGACCGCGACATCCTGCGCAACGATCCGCACACGCTGATCGAGGGCGCGCTGCTCGCCGGCTTCGCCATGGGCGCGATCGCCGCCTACATCTATGTGCGCGGCGAGTTCATCCGCGAGCGCGAGGCGCTGCAGCGGGCGATCGACGAGGCCTATGAGGCCAAGCTGATCGGCAAGAACAACACTTCCGGCTACGACTTCGACGTCTACATGCATCACGGCGCCGGCGCCTATATCTGCGGCGAGGAGACGGCGCTGCTCGAAAGCCTAGAAGGCAAGAAGGGCCAGCCCAGGCTGAAGCCGCCGTTCCCGGCGAATGTCGGCCTCTATGGCTGCCCGACGACGGTCAACAATGTCGAGTCGATCGCGGTCGCGCCAACCATCCTGCGCCGCGGCGCTGCCTGGTTCTCGTCCTTCGGCCGGCCGAACAATGTCGGCACCAAGCTGTTCTGCGTCTCCGGTCATGTCAACAACCCGTGCACCGTCGAAGAGGCGGTGTCGATCCCGTTCCGCGAGCTGATCGACACGCATTGCGGCGGCATCCGCGGTGGCTGGGACAATCTTCTGGCGGTCATTCCGGGCGGCGCTTCGGTGCCGCTGGTGCCGGCCGAGCAGATCATCGACACGCCGATGGATTTCGACGCGTTGCGCGACTTGAAATCGGGCCTCGGCACGGCGGCTGTCATCGTCATGGACAAGTCGACCGATATCGTGAAGGCGATCGCCAGGCTTTCCTACTTCTACAAGCACGAAAGCTGCGGCCAGTGCACGCCGTGCCGCGAAGGCACCGGCTGGATGTGGCGGGTGATGGAGCGGCTGGTGCGCGGCGAGGCGCAGAAGCGCGAGATCGACATGCTGCTCGACGTCACCAAGCAGGTCGAGGGGCACACGATCTGCGCGCTGGGCGACGCGGCGGCATGGCCGATCCAGGGCCTGATGCGGCATTTCCGTGGCGAGGTGGAGCGCCGCATCGATGAGTTTTCGCGCAACGCGCACCGGGTGGAGCCGGTGATGGTGGCGGCGGAATAAGGTTGGAATTGCGGGCGAGAGCCCGGAACAGGAATAACGGGCGGGGCATACGAAGAAACGACCAGGAGCACTCGATGGCGCTGTATTCGATACCCTATGCACTGATGCCCGACATGGACCAGTTAGAGAAGATGAACCAGGATCTGACCAGGATGATGCCGAAGGAGATGGCCAGCGCCGTCAATCTCCTGGCGCATCCTGTCGCCGGTGTCGCCGCCATGTCGGCGATCAGCATCGGGCTGGCCAATCATGCCCTCGGCGTGTGGCTGGGCGCGCTTTCGGGCGCCACCGAGGCCTCGCAGCGGCTGTTCCAGCCGATCGTCGATGATTTCGAGGCGCGGAGCGAAGAGCTGGAGCAAGCCCAGAAGACCTCCTCCAAGGCACGCAAGGCGACAAAGACGCTGATCGCCGAGGCGCAGACCTTCGCCAGGGATGTGACCGACATTGCCCAGGCTTCCGTTGAAAAGGCGCAGGACACCACCGGCACCGACACTGTGGCAAGCAGTGCCGCGACCGGGCTGATGCCGGAGGATTTCAGGCAGCCCAAGGCCATGGACCGGCCGGCGGCGCCGGCCGACCTGAAGGCGATCTCGGGCATTGGCCCGAAGCTGGAGAAGGTCCTCAATGGCCTCGGCATCTGGACATATGGCCAGATCGCGGCCTGGACGGCGGAAGAGATCGCCTGGGTCGAGGACTATCTGTCGCTCGCCGGCCGCATCGGCCGCGACGACTGGACTGGCCAGGCAACGGCGCTGGCGGCCAAAGGTTGAAATTCAATGCCGGGCGCGGTTTTGGCCGCGCCGGAAAGAGGATTGCGGGACGTCCGCAGAGGTTTGAGGCGAGATGGCAAAGCTCAAGGTCGACGGGAAAGAGATCACTGTACCCGACCACTACACGCTGCTGCAGGCAGCCGAGGATGCCGGCGCGGAAGTGCCGCGCTTCTGCTTCCATGAGCGGCTGTCGATCGCCGGCAACTGCCGCATGTGCCTGATCGAGGTGAAGGGCGGCCCGCCCAAGCCCCAGGCCTCCTGCGCCATGGGCGTGCGCGACCTGCGTCCGGGCCCGAACGGCGAGCCACCGGAAATCTTCACCAACACGCCGATGGTCAAGAAGGCCCGCGAAGGCGTGATGGAATTCCTGCTGATCAACCATCCGCTGGATTGCCCGATCTGCGACCAGGGCGGCGAATGCGACCTGCAGGACCAGGCGATGGCCTTCGGCGTCGATTCCTCGCGCTATCACGAGAACAAGCGCGCGGTGGAAGACAAGTATATCGGGCCGCTCGTGAAGACGGTGATGAACCGCTGCATCCACTGCACGCGCTGCGTCCGCTTCACCACCGAGGTCGCCGGCATTTCCGAACTCGGCCTGATCGGCCGAGGCGAGGATGCCGAGATCACCACCTATCTCGAACAGGCAATGACCTCGGAATTGCAGGGCAATGTCATCGATCTCTGCCCGGTCGGCGCGCTGACTTCCAAGCCCTTCGCGTTCCAGGCGCGGCCGTGGGAACTGACCAAGACGGAATCGATCGACGTCATGGACGCGGTCGGCTCGGCGATCCGCGTCGATTCCAGGGGGCGCGAGGTGATGCGCATCCTGCCGCGCGTCAACGAGGCGGTGAACGAGGAGTGGATCTCGGACAAGACCCGCTTCATCTGGGACGGGCTGCGCACGCAGCGCCTCGACCGCCCCTATGTGCGTAAGGATGGCAAGCTCGTCGCGGCAAGCTGGGCCGAAGCCTTCGCAGCGATCAAGGACGAAGTGGGCAAGACCACGCCCGAGCGGATCGGCGCCGTCGCCGGCGATCTCTCCGCCGTCGAGGAGATCTATGCGCTGAAGCTTCTGATGGCGGCGCTCGGCTCGAAGAATACCGACTGCCGCCAGGATGGCGCCGCGCTCGATCCGTCGCTCGGCCGCGCCAGCTACATCTTCAACCCGACCATCGAGGGCATCGAGCAGGCCGACGCGGTGCTGATCATCGGCGCCAACCCGCGCTTCGAGGCCTCGGTGCTCAATGCCCGCATCCGCAAGCGCTGGCGCATCGGCAACCTGCCGATCGGCGTTATCGGCGAGATCGGTGACACGCGCTACGACTATGAGCAGATCGGCGCCGGTCCGGAATCGCTGAAGGACCTGGCCGACGGCAACGGCAAGTTCTTCCAGGTGCTGAAAAAGGCGACGCACCCGCTGATCATCGTCGGCCAGGGCGCGCTGGCGCGCGCCGACGGTGCCGCCGTGCTCGGCCAGGCGGCCAAGCTCGCCGCGGCGGTCAATGCCGCCCGTGCCGACTGGAACGGTTTTGCCGTGCTCCATAATGCTGCCGGTCGCGTCGGCGGTCTCGACCTCGGCTTTGTGCCGGGCGAGGGCGGCAAGGGCGTCGCGGGCATGCTCGGCGAGACAGATCTTCTGTTCCTGCTCGGCGCCGACGAGATCGACATGGCCAAGACCGGCGGCGCATTCGTCGTCTATATCGGCACGCATGGCGACGCCGGCGCTCACCGTGCCAACGTCATCCTGCCGGCCGCCGCCTACACCGAAAAGTCCGGCACCTACGTCAACACGGAAGGCCGCGTGCAGCAGACCAATCGCGCCGGTTTCGCGCCCGGCGATGCACGCGAGGACTGGGCGATCCTCAGGGCATTGTCTGATGTGCTCGGCAAGAAGCTGCCTTTCGACTCGCTGCCGCAACTGCGCGCCAAGCTCTATGGCGAATATCCGCATCTTGCCCGCATCGACCAGGTTCTGGTCGGCAGCGCCGATGACGTAGCCAGGGCGGCGAAGCTCGGTGGCCGGCTGAACAAGGGCACCTTCACCTCGCCGGTGAAGGACTTCTACCTGACTAACCCGATCGCGCGGGCCTCTGCCGTGATGGCCGAATGCTCGGCGCTGGCCAAGAGCGGCTTCAAGCAGGCGGCGGAATAAGCATGGAAACCTTCTTCTCCTTCTACGTGCTGCCGGCGCTGATCATCCTGCTGAAGTCGGTCGTGCTGATCGTCGTGCTCTTGGTCTTCGTCGCCTACATTCTCTACGCCGACCGCAAGATCTGGGCGGCGGTGCAACTGCGCCGTGGACCGAACGTGGTTGGCCCCTGGGGCACGCTGCAGGCTTTCGCCGACCTGTTGAAGTTCGTCTTCAAGGAGCCGGTGATCCCGTCCGGCGCCAACAAGGGCGTCTTCCTGTTGGCGCCGCTGGTGTCGGCGGTGCTGGCGATCTCCGCCTGGGCGGTCATTCCGGTCAACCAGGGCTGGGCGATTGCCAACGTCAATGTCGGTATCCTCTATGTCTTCGCCATCTCCTCGCTAGAGGTCTATGGCGTGATCATGGGCGGCTGGGCATCCAACTCGAAATATCCGTTCCTCGGCGCGCTGCGCTCGGCCGCGCAGATGGTGTCCTACGAAGTCTCGATCGGCTTCGTCATCGTCACCGTGCTGCTCTGCGTCGGCTCGCTCAACCTGTCCGACATCGTCATGTCGCAGCATGATGGGCTCGGCACCAGGCTCGGTCTGCCCAACACCTTCCTCGACTGGCACTGGCTGTCGCTCTTCCCGATGTTCGTCATTTTCTTCATCTCGGCGCTGGCCGAGACGAACCGCCCGCCTTTCGACCTGGTGGAGGCCGAATCGGAACTGGTCGCCGGCCACATGGTCGAATACTCGTCGACGCCGTTCTTGCTCTTCTTTCTTGGCGAGTATGTCGCCATCGTCCTGATGTGCGCGCTGGCGACCATCCTGTTCCTCGGCGGCTGGCTGCCGCCCTTCGACTTCGCGCCCTTCACCTGGGTGCCGGGGCTGATCTGGTTCGTGCTCAAGGTCTGCCTGGTGTTCTTCGGCATTTCCATGGTGAAGGCGTTCGTGCCGCGCTACCGCTATGACCAGCTGATGCGGCTGGGTTGGAAGGTCTTCCTGCCGATCTCGCTGTTCATGGTCATCGCCACCGCAGCCTTCCTCAAGCTCACGGGGTTTGCGTAATGTCCGCTCTTTCCCAAGCCGCAAAGGCGCTGCTGCTGAAGGATTTCGTCAGCGCCTTCTTCCTGTCGATGCGCCAGTTCTTCGCGCCGAAGGAGACGATCAACTATCCGCACGAGAAGGGGCCGATCAGCCCGCGCTTCCGCGGCGAGCATGCGCTGCGCCGCTATCCGAACGGCGAGGAGCGCTGCATCGCCTGCAAGCTGTGCGAGGCGATCTGCCCGGCGCAGGCCATCACCATCGAGGCCGGCCCGCGCCGCAACGACGGCACGCGCCGCACCGTGCGCTACGACATCGACATGGTGAAGTGCATCTATTGCGGCTTCTGCCAGGAGGCCTGCCCGGTCGACGCCATCGTCGAGGGGCCGAATTTCGAATTCGCGACCGAGACGCGCGAGGAGCTTTACTACAACAAGGAAAAGCTGCTCGCGAACGGCGATCGCTGGGAACGCGAACTGGCGCGCAACATCGCTCTGGACGCGCCCTACCGCTGACATTTGACACATGGACGGGGCGAGGGGCCTCGTTTAAGGACAACGCGGCTTCGGCACCGGAGGCGGTACGAAGCCAGAAAGAGCGAACAGGACGAACGTCCTGTTCGGACAGGAACCCGGGGGATCCCCATGCTGAGTGGACTAGAGGCGGCTTTCTTCTACCTCTTCGCCTTTGTCGCGGTGGCGTCGGCCTTCATGGTCATTTCGTCGCGCAACCCTGTGCATTCGGTGCTGTTCCTGATCCTGACCTTCTTCAATGCCGCCGGCCTGTTCATGCTGACCGGCGCCGAGTTCCTGGCGATGATCCTGCTCGTCGTCTATGTCGGCGCCGTGATGGTGCTGTTCCTGTTCGTCGTCATGATGCTCGACGTCGACTTCGCCGAGATGAAGGAAGGCGCGCTGCAATACGCCCCGATCGGCGCGCTGGTCGGGCTGATCCTGGCGGCGGAACTGATTGTCGTGCTCGGCGGCTACACTTTCGCGCCGCAGCTGGCCTCGACAGTGGCCAAGCCCATCCCGGATCTCGCCCAGCGCACCAACACGGCCGCGCTCGGCGACATCCTCTACACGGACTACCTCTACTACTTCCAGATCGCCGGCCTCGTGCTGCTTGTCGCCATGATCGGCGCCATCGTGCTGACGCTGCGCCACAAGCCGGGCGTCAAGCGGCAGTCGATCGCAGCCCAGGTCGGCCGCACGCCGGCGACCGGCATGGAAATCCGCAAGGTCAAATCGGGCGAGGGCATCTGAGATGGTCGTCGGCATCGCGCACTACCTCACCGTATCGGCGATCCTGTTCACGCTCGGCGTGTTCGGCATCTTCCTGAACCGCAAGAACGTCATCGTCATCCTGATGTCGGTCGAGCTGATCCTGCTTGCGGTCAACATCAATTTCGTCGCCTTCTCGGCGGCGCTCGGCGATCTCGTCGGGCAGGTGTTCGCGCTGTTCGTGCTGACGGTCGCCGCGGCCGAGGCCGCGATCGGTCTTGCCATTCTCGTCGTCTTCTTCCGCAACCGCGGCTCGATCGCGGTCGAAGACGTCAACATGATGAAGGGTTGACGGGGCAGTCATGTATCAAGCAATCGTCTTCCTTCCGCTGCTCGGCTTCCTGATCGTCGGCCTGTTCGGCACGTCGCTCGGCGCCAAGGCGTCCGAATACATCACCTCCGGCTTCCTGGTGATTTCGGCCGTGCTGTCGTGGATCGCCTTCTTCTCGGTCGGCTTCGGCGAGGGCGAAGTGTTCACCGTGCCGGTGCTGCGCTGGATCCAGTCGGGCGGGCTCGACGCGTCCTGGGCGCTCAGGATCGACACGCTGACGGTGGTGATGCTGGTCGTCGTCAACACCGTGTCGGCGCTGGTCCACATCTACTCGATCGGCTACATGCATCACGATCCGAACCGGCCGCGCTTCTTTGCCTATCTGTCGCTGTTCACCTTCGCCATGCTGATGCTGGTGACGGCCGACAATCTGGTGCAGATGTTCTTCGGCTGGGAAGGTGTCGGTCTCGCCTCCTACCTGCTGATCGGCTTCTGGTACAAGAAGCCGTCGGCCAATGCCGCGGCAATCAAGGCCTTCATCGTCAACCGCGTCGGCGATTTCGGCTTCGCGCTGGGCATTTTCGGCGTGTTCGTGCTTTTCGGCTCGGTCAATCTCGGCACCATCTTCGCCAATGCGGCGAGCTTCGTTCCGACAGAGGGCGCCGAGCACGGCGCAACCGTGCTCACCTTCCTCGGCTATACGCTCGACAAGCACTCGGCGCTGACCGTCGTCTGCCTGCTGCTCTTCATGGGCGCGATGGGCAAGTCGGCGCAGGTGCCGCTGCACACCTGGCTGCCCGACGCCATGGAAGGCCCGACCCCGGTCTCGGCGCTGATCCATGCCGCCACCATGGTGACGGCGGGCGTGTTCATGCTGGCCAGGCTGTCGCCGCTGTTCGAGCTGTCGCATTCGGCGCTGACGGTCGTCACCTTCATCGGCGCCTTCACCGCCTTCTTCGCGGCCACTGTCGGCCTCGTCCAGAACGACATCAAGCGCGTCATCGCCTATTCGACCTGCTCGCAGCTTGGCTACATGTTCGTGGCGCTCGGCGTCGGCGCCTATGGCGCCGCGATCTTCCATTTGTTCACGCACGCCTTCTTCAAGGCGCTGCTGTTCCTCGGTTCGGGCTCGGTGATCCATGCCGTCTCCGACGAGCAGGACATGCGCAACATGGGTGGCCTCAGGACGCTCATTCCGAAGACCTACTGGATGATGGTGATCGGCACGCTGGCGCTGACCGGCGTCGGCATTCCGGTGACGGTCATCGGCACCGCCGGCTTCTTCTCCAAGGACGCCATCATCGAGAGTGCCTTTGCCAGCCACAATCTGTTTGCCGGCACCGCCTTCGTGCTGCTGGTTGTCGCCGCGGCCTTTACCTCCTTCTACTCCTGGCGGCTGATCTTCATGACTTTCCATGGCCAGCCGCGCGCCAGCCACGAGGTCATGCACCATGTCCATGAATCGCCGCCGGTGATGCTGGTGCCGCTGTTCATCCTGGCCGTGGGCGCGCTGTTTGCCGGCATCATCTTCCATGGCGCCTTCATCGGCGAGGGCTATGCCGAGTTCTGGAAGGCGTCGCTGTTCACACTGCCGGAAAACCACATCCTTCACGAGATCCACGAACTGCCGCTGTGGGTCGAACTGGCGCCGTTCATCGCCATGGTCATCGGCTTCGCGGTCGCCTGGAAGTTCTATATCCGCTCGCCGGAACTGCCCGCCAGCGTCGCCGCCAACCATCGCCTGCTCTACGCCTTCCTGCTCAACAAGTGGTACTTCGACGAGCTCTACGACGTCCTGTTCGTGCGGCCGGCGAAGCGCCTCGGCAGGTTCCTGTGGAAGACCGGCGACGGCGCCGTCATCGACGGGTTCGGGCCTGACGGGGTCTCGGCGCGCGTCGTCGACGTCACCAACCGGGTCGTCAAGCTGCAGACCGGCTACCTCTACCACTACGCCTTCGCCATGCTGATCGGCGTTGCCGCACTCGTCACCTGGATGATGCTCTGATGACCGCCTGGCCAATCCTCTCGCTGGTCACCTTCCTGCCGCTGGTTGGTGTGCTGCTCATCCTGTTCATCAATGATGACAGCGAAAACGCGCGCCGCAACATCCGCGCCATCGCGCTGTGGACGACGAGCATCACCTTCGTCATCTCGCTGTTCATCTGGAAGGGTTTTGACAATTCGCAGGCCGGCTTCCAGTTCGTCGAGAAGGTCGCCTGGCTGGATTCGGGCATTTCCTACCACATGGGTGTCGACGGCATATCGATGCTGTTCGTCATCCTCACCACCTTCCTGATGCCGCTCTGCATCCTGGCTTCGTGGGAAGCGATCGAGAAGCGGGTCAAGGCCTACATGATCGCCTTCCTGCTCCTGGAAACGCTGATGATCGGCGTGTTCTGCGCGCTCGACATCGTGCTGTTCTACGTCTTCTTCGAGGCCGGCCTGATCCCGATGTTCATCATCATCGGCGTCTGGGGCGGCAAGCGGCGCGTCTACGCCTCGTTCAAGTTCTTCCTCTATACGCTCGCCGGCTCGGTGCTGATGCTGCTCGCCGTCATGGCGATGTTCTACCAGTCGGGTACCACCGACATCACGACGCTGCTGACGCACAACTTCCCGGCCAACATGCAGACCTGGCTGTGGCTCGCCTTCTTCGCCTCCTTCGCGGTGAAGATGCCGATGTGGCCGGTGCACACCTGGCTGCCGGACGCGCACGTCGAGGCGCCGACGGCGGGCTCGGTGATCCTGGCCGCGATCCTCCTGAAGATGGGCGGATATGGCTTCCTGCGCTTCTCGCTGCCGATGTTCCCGCTGGCGTCGGAAATGTTCGCGCCGCTGGTGTTCACGCTGTCGGTCGTCGCCATCATCTACACCTCGCTGGTGGCGCTGATGCAGGAGGACATGAAGAAGCTGATCGCCTATTCGTCGGTCGCCCATATGGGCTTCGTCACCATGGGCATCTTCGCCATGAACCAGGAAGGCGTGCAGGGCGCGATCTTCCAGATGCTCAGCCACGGCCTCGTCTCCGGCGCGCTGTTCCTGTGCGTCGGCGTCATCTACGACCGCATGCACACGCGCGAGATCGATGCCTATGGCGGGCTGGTCAACAACATGCCGAAATACGCCACCGTGTTCATGGTCTTCACCATGGCCAATGTCGGCCTGCCTGGCACCAGCGGCTTCGTCGGCGAGTTCCTGACCATGCTGGGTGTGTTCCGGGTCAACACCTGGGTGGCGTTCTTCGCCGCCACCGGCGTCATCCTGTCGGCGGCCTACGCGCTCTGGCTCTATCGCCGCGTGATCTTCGGGTCGTTGACCAAGGACAGCCTGAAAGATCTGCTCGACCTCTCGGCGCGCGAGAAGGCGATCATCTATCCGCTGGTGGTGCTGGTCATCTTCTTCGGCGTCTACCCGGCGCCGGTCTTCGATGCGACGGCCGCCTCGGTCAAGGCGCTCGTCACTAACGTCACCGCATCCATCAATACCGCGCAGACCGCGGCGGCGAACTGACTGGGGATATCGCGAACCATGACGCCGGACCTTCTCTCCAGCCTTTCGCTCTCGACGCCGGAGCTTATCCTCGCCATCGGCGCGCTGGCGCTGTTGATGGTGGGCGCCTATTCGCGCACCGACAGCACGGCCACCGTCAGCGGTCTTGCCGTCGCCATACTTGCGCTCGCCGGCTTCTGGGTGGTCTCTTCCAGCGGGCAGGGCACCGCCTACGGCAGCGCCTTCGTCCAGGATTCCTTCGCCCGCTTCATGAAGGTGCTGGCGCTGATCGGCTCGGCGGTGACGCTGGTCATGTCGATGCGCTTCGCCAGACAGGAGCATTTCGACAAGTTCGAATATCCGGTGCTGATCCTGCTGTGCACGCTCGGCATGTTGCTGATGATCTCGGCCAACGGCATGATCGGGCTCTATCTCGGCCTCGAGCTGCAGTCACTGGCGATCTACGTGCTCGCCGCGATCAACCGCGACAGCGTCCGTTCGACCGAAGCCGGCCTCAAATATTTCGTGCTCGGCGCGCTGTCGTCCGGCATGCTGCTCTACGGCATCTCGCTGATTTACGGCTACACCGGCAACACCGGCTTCCAGGAGATCGCGACCGCGCTCGGCAGTGGCGAGCGGCAGCTCGGCCTCGTCTTCGGCCTGGTCTTCGTGCTGGCCGGCCTTGCCTTCAAGATTTCGGCGGTGCCGTTCCACATGTGGACCCCGGACGTCTATGAGGGCGCGCCGACGCCGATCACCGCCTTCCTGGCCGCCGCCCCGAAAATGGCGGCGATGGCGCTGATCGTGCGCGTCACCATGGGCGCCTTCAAGCCGATCGCGTCGGACTGGCAGCAGATCATCGTCTTCATTTCGATCGCCTCGATGGCGCTTGGCGCCTTCGCGGCAATCGGCCAGACCAACATCAAGCGGCTGATGGCTTATTCCTCGATCGGTCACATGGGCTACGCGCTGGTCGGCCTCGCCGCCAACAGCCAGGCCGGCGTGCGCGGTGTCGCCATCTACATGCTGATCTATCTGGTGATGACGCTCGGCACCTTCGCCTTCATCCTCGCCATGCGGCGCAAGGAGGGCAATGTCGAGCAGATCAACGATCTCGCCGGCCTCGCCTCGACCAATCCGATCATGGCGACGATCCTCACTATCCTGATGTTCTCGCTGGCCGGCATTCCGCCGCTCGCCGGCTTCTGGGGGAAGTGGTACGTCTTCCTCGCTGCCATCAACGCCAACCTCTATGCGCTGGCGATCATCGGCGTGCTGGCCTCGGTGGTGGGCGCCTACTATTATCTGCGCATCATCAAGCTCATGTGGTTCGACGAGCCGGTCGGCGGCTTCGTGCCGATGGCCAGCGAACTGCGCCTCGTGCTCGGCGTCAGCGGCGCCTTCGTGCTGTTCTACGTGCTGATCGGCGGGCCGATCGGCACCTATGCCGAAGCCGCGGCGAAGACCTTCTTCTGACCGGATGGCGTTTCGGCTGGCTCCAACCGCGGCGTCGGAAGGGTTCCGGCTCGAAGCCCATGACACGGTCGGCTCCACCAACGCGCTGGCGCTCGCCCATGCCCGGGCCGGCGATCTGGGCAAGCTGTGGGTCGTTTCCAAAAAGCAGGAAAGCGGGCGCGGCCGGCGCGGCCGGAGCTGGGCGACGCCGGAAGGCAATCTGGCGGCGACTTTGCTCATCGTCAGCGGTGGCGAATTGCGGCTCGCCGCGACGCTGGGCTTCGTCGCCGGGCTGGCACTTGCCGACGCGCTCGATGCCGTCGTGCCGCAAGGCAGGATCGCGATCGGCGTTGACGGCGCAAGCCAGGGCAAGAACCGCTTCGAGCTGAAATGGCCGAACGACGTGCTTGCCTCCGGCGCCAAGCTCGCCGGCATATTGCTGGAATCGGCGCTGCTCGAAGGCGATCGCTTCGCGGTGGCAGTCGGCATCGGCGTCAACGTGGTGGCATATCCGGAGAATTTGCCTTATCCGGCGACATCGCTGCGCGCGCTTGGCGCGAATTGCGATGCCGAAACCCTGTTTCTGGCGCTGTCGGATGCCTGGAACGAGAATGCCCGGCTGTGGGACGACGGGCGCGGGCTTGCCGCCGTCAGGCGGCGCTGGCTGGCGCGCGCCGCGGGGCTCGGCGGTGAGGTTGCTGTCAGGGTTGACGGTAATGTGGTGCGCGGGACGTTCGAGACCATTGACGAGGACTGCCGTTTCGTGATCCGCGACGATGAGGGATCTGTCGTGACGATCGCCGCCGGCGACGTGCATTTCGGCGCTGTCGCGTCGGCCCAAAGGTAACGGACTTGGCCTGACCGGCCAGGAAGGGAAGAAACATGGCGAAAGCGGAAAACGCCGAACTCGTCTTCGTGCCGCTTGGCGGCGTCGGCGAGATCGGCATGAACTTCGCCCTCTACGGTTACGGGCCGGCCGATGCGCGCGAGTGGATCGTCGTCGATGTCGGCGTCACCTTTCCGGATTCGGCGCATCCGGGCGTCGACCTGATCCTGCCCGACACGCGCTTCATCGAGGAGAACCTCGACAGTCTGCGCGGCATCGTCATCACTCACGCACATGAGGACCATTACGGCGCTCTGCTCGACATCTGGCCGAGGCTGAAGGCGCCGGCCTGGATGACGCCGTTCACCGCCGGCCTGCTGGAGGCCAAGCGGCAGGGCGAGCAGAATGCGCCGAAGGTGCCGGCGATGATCTACCGGGCCGGCGAGAAATTCACCATCGGTCCGTTCGAGATCGAGGCCATCCCGGTCGCCCACTCGATTCCCGAGCCGATGTCGCTGGCGATCACCACTCCGGCTGGCACCGTCATCCACACCGGCGACTGGAAGATCGATCCGGAGCCGACGATCGGGCCGAAGACCGACGAGGCGCGCTTCCGCGCCTATGGCGACAAGGGCGTGCTGGCGCTGGTCTGCGATTCGACCAATGCGCTGCGGGAAGGGGAATCGCCTTCGGAAGTGGCGGTCGGCGAGGGGCTGAAGGGCGTCATCCAGAGCGCCAAGGGCCGCGTCGCCGTCACCACCTTCTCCTCCAATGTCGGCCGCATCGTTTCCATCGCCAGGGCGGCGCGCGACGCCGGCCGCCAGTGTCTGGTGCTCGGCCGTTCGCTGAAGCGCGTCATCGATGTCGCCGGCGAGCTCGGCTACATGGACGGGCTGCCGGAGTTCATCGCCGAGGAGGATTACGGCTTCATCCCGCGCGAGAACCTGGTCATCATCTGCACCGGCAGCCAGGGCGAGCCGCTGGCGGCACTTGCCAAGCTGTCGCGCGACGAGATGAAATCGGTGTCGCTGACGGCCGGCGACACCGTGGTGTTTTCCTCGCGCACCATCCCCGGCAACGAGAAGGCGATCCTCGAGATCAAGAACCGGCTGATCGACCTCGGCATGAAGATCGTCGAGGACGGCGATGCGCTGGTGCACGTCTCCGGCCATCCGCGCCGCAGCGAATTGCGCAAGATGTATGAATGGGTGCGGCCGCAGATCGGCGTGCCGGTGCATGGCGAGGCGGCGCATCTGGTGGCGCAAGGGTCGCTGATGTCGATGTCCGGCATCGGCCAGGTGGCGCAGGTGCGCGACGGCGACATGCTGAGGCTCTATCCGGGCGCCGCGACCATTGTCGACCAGGTGCCGTTCGGCCGCGTCTACAAGGACGGCCGGCTGATCGGCACCGACCAGGCGATGGGCATCCGCGACCGGCGCAAGCTGTCCTTTGCCGGTCATGTCGCCGTCAATGTCGTGCTCGACGACAAATATGAGCTTGCCGGCGATCCCGACCTGGTGGCGATCGGCGTCGCCGAGGCGGACGCAAGCGGCGAGACGCTGGAGGACCTGATGCTCGATGCGGCAATCGGCGCCGTGGACTCGATCCCCCGTCAGCGCCGAAAAGACCTCGACCTGGTGCAGGAGGCGGTGCGCCGCGCGGTGCGCGGTGCCGCCAACGAAGCCTGGGGCAAGAAGCCGCTGGTGACGGTGTTCGTCACGCGGTGACGAACAAGGGAATAGGGGAGTACGGCAGTAGGGGAATAGGGAAGAATAAGCAGTCTGTATTTGTTCAGACTCGTTTCCCTACTCCCATACTGCCCTACTCCCTTACTCCCCTAAAGCGGAGCGCTTTATGCTCGGACGCCTGAACCATGTCGCGCTTGCCGTGCCGGATCTGGCCGCGGCAATGGCGGCCTATCGCGACACGCTCGGCGCGCGGCTGAGCGCGCCGCAGGCGCTGCCGGAACATGGCGTGACCGTGGTGTTCGTCGATGTCGGCAACACCAAGATCGAATTGCTGGAACCGTTGGGCGAGAACTCGCCGATCACAGCGTTCCTGGAGAAGAACCCCTCGGGCGGCATGCACCATGTGTGCTATGAGGTGGATGACATCGTGGCCGCGCGCGACCGGCTCAAGGCCAGCGGCGCGCGCGTGCTGGGTGACGGCAGCCCGAAGATCGGCGCGCATGGCAAGCCGGTGCTGTTCCTGCATCCCAAGGATTTCTTCGGCACGCTGGTCGAACTGGAGCAATCATGAGCTGGGTCTCGTTCATCGCGCTGTTCTTCGCCACCTGGTGGGTGGTGCTGTTTGCCGTCCTGCCGTTCAGCCTCAGAACCCAGGATGAGGACAAGGATGTGACACTGGGCACCGTTCCCAGCGCGCCGCGCGGACCGCATATGCTGCGTGCGGCGTTCCGGACGACGATCGCCACGCTGGTTCTTCTCGGCATCTTTTACGGCATCACGCGGGGGCTTGGCCTCGGCATCGACGACATCCCGCACATCGTGCCGGACTTCAACCAGACGCCGAAGAATTAACGACGCAGTCGACCCAAAGTCATCCCATTGCTTGCGACTCGCTTCAGCCGGAAATCCGATAGCCGGCTGTCGAACTCTCGTTGAGATGACGTTAGGTGAAGCAGTTTGGCAACCTGCCAGACTAAGCAGATGATTGCACAAAAAAAATGCAAGGCACGAGGCCTTGCAATTTAAACGCGTCCGATCTGTTTCCGGTGTCCGGCGGCAGCGAGTGACCGCGCCTAGATCGCATCCTCCCAAGACTTTGACCGCGTAGGAGAGCAGATTATTTTCCGCCCTCTCGGTTATCGGGGCACACTAGCCTAAGGCAGATGAAATTGTCACGAAGAATTTTGCCCGCAAACGGGCAATATCGTGCTGCACTGCACAATAGTACGGCAGGCCTTGCTTGTGAAACGATCAACCGGGCGGTTGCGGCACTTCGGCCGCTCGCTCGGGTTTCCAATCCGCCATGAAATGGCTATGAAGCCGGGGCAAGCAGCCCATGCCGCGCCGATTCCGGCGAGGCCATCCTCTCTCACGGACCAGTCCATGCGTTTGTCGCGCTATTTCCTGCCCATTCTCAAAGAAAATCCGCGCGAGGCCGAGATCGTCTCGCACCGGCTGATGCTGCGCGCCGGCATGATCCGCCAGCAGGGACAGGGCAGCTTCTCCTGGCTGCCGCTCGGCAAGCGGGTTCTGGACAAGGTTTGCCGGATCATCCGCGAGGAGCAGGACCGCGCCGGCGCCCTGGAGATCCTGATGCCGACCATCCAGTCGGCCGAGTTGTGGCGCGAAAGCGGCCGCTATGACGACTACGGCAAGGAGATGCTGCGCATCAAGGACCGGCAGGAGCGCGAGATGCTCTACGGGCCGACCAATGAGGAAATGGTCACCGAGATCTTCCGCGCTTATGTGAAGTCCTACAAGGACCTGCCGCTCAACCTCTACCACATCCAGTGGAAATTCCGCGACGAGGTGCGGCCGCGCTTCGGCGTTATGCGTTCTCGCGAATTCCTGATGAAGGACGCCTATTCCTTCGACCTCAACTACGAGGGCGCCAAGGCCGCCTACAACCGGATGTTCGTGTCCTATCTCAGGACGTTCACGCGCATGGGCCTGCAGGCGATCCCAATGCGCGCCGACACCGGGCCGATCGGCGGCGACCTAAGCCACGAGTTCATCATCCTGGCCGACACCGGCGAGAGCCAGGTGTTCTGCCATCGAGACTATCTCTCGCTCGCCGTGCCGGGCGCGAACACCGACTTTTCCAACGACGCCGAGATCGCCGACATCGTCAAGACGTGGACGACCCCCTATGCCGCCACCGACGAGATGCATGACGAGGCGGCCTGGGACAAGGTCTCCGAGGGCGACAAAGTCTCGGCGCGCGGCATCGAGGTCGGCCATATCTTCCATTTCGGCGAGAAGTACTCCAAGCCGATGGGCGCCAAGGTGACCGGGCCCGACGGCAAGGATCATTTCGCTTCGGGCGGCTCCTACGGCATCGGTCCCTCGCGGCTGGTCGCGGCGATCATCGAGGCGAGCCATGACGACAACGGCATCATCTGGCCCGACGCGGTGGCGCCGTTCGACATCGGCCTGATCAACATGAAGGTGGGCGACGCCGAATGCGACCGCGTCTGCGACGAGCTCTATGCCGCACTCTCCGGCGCCGGCAAGGACGTGCTCTATGACGACACCGACCAGCGGCCGGGCGGCAAGTTCGCCACCGCCGACCTGATCGGCCTGCCCTGGCAGGTGATCGTCGGGCCGCGCGGCGTAGCCGCCGGTGAGATCGAGATCAAGAACCGCAGGACCGGCGAGCGCGAGACGCTGCCGATCGAAGCGGCGAAGAAGCGCCTCGGTATCGCCGCATGAGCCAGGCGGCCGCAGCCAAAGCCCCGGCCGTCAAAGCCCCAGCCGCCGGCGCCTTTTCGGTGTTCGAGCGCATGGTTGCCTGGCGCTACCTGCGCTCGCGGCGCAAGGAGACGGTGATCTCGGTCATCGCCTCGATCTCCTTCCTCGGCATCATGCTGGGGGTGGCCACGCTGATCGTCGTCATGGCGGTGATGAACGGGTTCCGCGCCGAGCTGTTGACCCGCATCCTCGGCGTCAACGGCCATCTGATCGCGCAGCCGCTCGATTCGCCGCTCGAGGACTATACCCAGGTGGCGAGCCGCATCAACGGCGTGGCAGGCGTCAAATACGCGATTCCCCTGATCGACGGCCAGGTGCTGGCGCAAGGCAATGTCGGCGGCGGCACAGGCGCGCTGGTGCGCGGCATACGCGGCGAGGATCTCGGCAAGATCTCGATCGTCTCCGGCAACATCAAGCAGGGCACGCTGGACGGCTTTGACACCGGCGAGGGCGTGGCGATCGGCAAGCGCATGGCCGAGAATCTTGGCCTCGTGCTCGGCGACACCATCACGCTGATCTCGCCGGAAGGCGACGTGACGCCGCTTGGCACGACGCCGCGCATGAAGGGCTACAAGATCGCGGCGATCTTCGAGGTCGGCATGTCGGAGTATGACAGCTCGATCGTCTACATGCCGTTCTCGGAGGCGCAGCTCTATTTCAACATGGACGGGCGGGCGCAGACCATAGAGATCTATGTCGACAATCCCGACAATGTCGATGCGCTGAAGCCGCTCGTCGAGCAGGCGGCGCAGCGGCCGATCGACCTTGTCGACTGGCGCCAGCGCAACGAGACGTTCTTCTCGGCGCTGCAGGTCGAGCGCAACGTTATGTTCATGATCCTGACGCTGATCGTGCTGGTGGCGGCTCTGAACATCATTTCCGGCCTCGTGATGCTGGTGAAGGACAAGGGTCACGACATTGCCATCCTGCGCACGATGGGCGCCTCGCGTGGCGCCATCCTGCGTATCTTCCTGATGACGGGGGCGGCCATCGGCGTCACCGGCACTGTCGCCGGCGTGCTGCTCGGCGTCGTCATCTGCCTCAACATCGAATCGATCCGCCAGTTCTTCTCGTGGATGACGGGCAGGATCCTGTTCAATCCCGAGCTTTATTTCCTCAGCCAGCTGCCGGCGAAGATGGACCCGCGCGAGACGACCTATGTCGTCATCATGGCGCTGGTGCTCTCCTTCCTGGCGACTGTGTTTCCGGCATGGCGGGCCGCCCGCCTCGATCCGGTCGAAGCCTTGAGGTACGAGTGATGGCCGAGGCCATTATCGAGCTGAAGAGCGTCGAGCGGCACTATGTCCAGGGCCCGCGCAAGCTCACCATTCTTAACGGCGCCGACTTTTCGCTGCGGCGCGGCGAGATGGTGGCGCTGGTGGCGCCGTCCGGCACCGGCAAGTCGACGCTGCTGCACACGGCCGGGTTGCTTGAGCGGCCCGACGCCGGCGACGTGATTCTGAGCGGGCGCGCCTGCGGCCGGCTCTCCGACGAGGAACGCACGGCCATCCGCCGCAACGACGTCGGCTTCGTCTATCAGTTCCATCACCTGCTGCCGGAGTTTTCCGCGCTGGAAAACATCATGATGCCGCAGCTGATCAAGGGGCTGACGCGCAAGGAGGCGGCCGAGCGGGCGGCACAGCTGCTCGACTACATGCAGATCGGCAAGCGCGCGCATCATCGGCCGTCGGAGCTCTCGGGCGGTGAGCAGCAGCGCGTGGCAATCGCGCGCGCCGTCGCCAACGCGCCGCTGGTGCTTTTGGCCGACGAGCCGACCGGCAATCTCGACCCGGTCACCGCTTCCTATGTGTTCGAGGCGCTGGAGGCGCTGGTCAGGCAATCGGGCTTCGCGGCGCTGATCGCCACCCACAACCACGAGTTGGCATCGCGCATGGATCGGCGGGTGACGTTGGCCGAGGGCAAGGTCGTCCCCCTTTAGGTCACGGCGATATTCGGGTGAGGCCGGCCTGCGAAAGGCGGCTTCCTGCGCTTCCGGTGCTCACGTACTTCAAGTGCGCTCCGCTCCGGTTCTCGGAACCCACCATTCTCGACTCGGCCTGCCCCGAATCTCGGCG
>NZ_RZOJ01000430.1:0-5077 GCF_003998845.1 Mesorhizobium sp. M4A.F.Ca.ET.022.05.2.1
GTTTCGATGCAAGGCCGTTAGGCAAGCCCAAGCGCATGCGGACGATGGCTCGCCAGATCTACGCTTTCGCGGTCGCCAAGGAACGCGGCTGGGCCGGACCGGCCGACAGGCTCATCAGCCACGGCATCGACTTCATCGCGAAATACGGTCGCACCGACCGCGGCGGCTGGGTTCGCAGCCTCAATTCCAACGGCAGCGTGGTCGACCCGGTGGAGGACGCCTACGACCATTCCTGTGTGCTCCTGGCGCTTGCCCATGCTCATCGATGCGGCGATCGGGATGCCTTGCGGCTTGCTCAAGAGACATTTCATTTCATCGACACCCATCTCGAGGACGGCTGCTTGAACGGCTTCCTGGAGAGCCCTGGCTGGAGTGGGGTGCGGTTCTCGAACCCGCATATGCACATGCTGGAATCCTTCCTTGCCTGGTATGGCGTCACCGGCGACCGCAGCTACCTGCGTCGGGCGGCACGCATCATCGATCTTTTCCGGAGTCACTTCTTCGACCAGGAGAGCTGGACGCTTGGCGAACGCTTCGATGTCGACTGGCTGCCGCTGCCTGGAGACGACGGTCAGTGGACCGAACCGGGGCACCATTTCGAATGGGCCTCGCTCCTTGTCGATTTCACGCGGGCAAGTGGGCAGAAAGACTTGGCAGTCTACGCAAGGAAGCTCTATTCGTCGGCGATCGCCAGCGGATTGAACCGGGCCACCGGTCTGGCTTATGCGGCCGTGTCGCGGCAGGGAATGCCCTTCGACCGGCTCTCTCGCAGTTGGCCGCAATGCGAGGCCGTCAAGGCGGCCATCGCCCTGGACGGCATTGGCGGGCCTGATCTGAAACCCGAGATCGAAGCTCGTGTCGCCCGCCTCTTCCGATGGCATATCGATCCAGCACCGCTTGGCTTGTGGGTTGACAGGATTGACGAGCGCGGAAGGTCAGTGGCGACGGAGGTCCCCGCGAGCATCTTCTACCATCTGGTAACGGCGTTGATGCAGTACCTGGACAAGACCGAAGGGCAGGTAGAGCCCTTCCCGCTCCCGGGGTCCGATGCCGGCGGCCCCACTCGGACGCAGGTCTACGGTTGATCAAGGATCGGCCGTTCGTCGGATGCGGAGGAGACGTCCAAATCCGACGAACTTTCCCTACTCGCGCGCAAGGGTGAGACGATGACACGCGTGCAACGCGCTGCCGATGGAATGGCGGGTCCGTCGCACGGCGCGGCGTTGAACACCTGCAGGGCCGGCGATGCGGGGCGAGTCGCCGATTGTCGAAATGGCAGCCAGCTGAAACCAAAGTCTTCCAAGGAGCCTGGAAGCGCGGCAGCCAAGAGATGCCGGCGCCGAATGGCGAGGCAGAGGTCAAATGCGCGGTATGCAATCCCACCCATCGCTACGATCCGGACTTCGCTTTCAAGCGGGTCAAGGCCGAGGCCCACATCAGGGATGATCCGGTTGCTACCCCTGCTTCGTCCATATGGATGTGTTTCGCCTGTTTCAGCCGAAGTTTATATTTCTTTGCCAGCCGGTTGCCGTTTCCTCAGGCAACGCCGGTAAGGCTCGGCTCTCTGTCATGTGAACGACAAGAGCGCGCCGGGCCGCAAAACGTCCGCGATCACGCCACAGGCACCGACGGATTGGCTGGTAGCTTGTTAGGGCGGTGGATTTTTTGTTCGCCTGGCCGGCGCCATATACCCCACCCAAACACGCCCAATGTGGCGCCGGCCACCTTCCACTGTGTCAGAAGTCCCGGACGGCGGCACCAATTTGACTCGCCAACGCCTGACTAAAGCCCAGGGTGCATCGTCACTGGCCATTGAACGGGCGCTGAGAATGAGCGCTCGCTTATGACGGGTAAGCTGACCGGTTTTTCAGCCCTGCGGCCGAACCTGCGGCAGGGCGGCGTCGAGCGACCGCTCGAACGCATCGACCAGCGTATCCACCTGGGGCTCGGTGATGATCAGGGGCGGGCAGAAGGCGATGGCGTCGCCCATGTTGCGCGAAATGACGCCATTCTGCTGCAGGAACCCGTTGACCAGCGCACCGAGGGCGGCAGGCTTGCCCCATGGCGCCTTGCTCGCCTTGTCGGTGACCAGCTCGACGGCGGCGATCAGGCCAACGCCGCGCACCTCGCCGACCAGCGGATGCGAGGCCAGCCTGCGCAGCCTTGCCTGCAGATGCGCGCCGATGGTGCGCGCGTTGCCGACGAGGTCGCGTTCCTCGATCAGCTTGATATTCTCCAGCGCGACGGCCGCGGCGACGGGATGGCCGCCGCCGGTGAAGCCGTGGCCGAAGGTGCCGATGCGATCGCTTTCATCGGCGATCGGCTCGAACACCTTGTCGTTGATGAGCAATGCCGAGATCGGCAGATAGGAGGAAGAAATCTGCTTCGACAGAACCATGATGTCAGGCTTGATGCCGAAGGTCTGCGAGCCGAACATCTCGCCGGTCCGGCCAAAGCCGCAGATGACCTCGTCGGCAACGAGCAGGATGTCGTATTTCGTCAGCACGGCCTGGACCTTCTCCCAATAGAAGGCAGGCGGTACGACGACGCCGCCGGCGCCCATGATCGGCTCGCCGAAGAAGGCGGCGATGGTCTCCGGTCCCTCGGCAAGGATCAGGCTCTCCAACTCGTCGGCGAGACGGCTGGAGAACTGCTCTTCGCTCTCGCCCGGCCTGGCATCGCGCCAATGGTGCGGCGTCGACGTGTGCAGCACATTGGCGATCGGCAGGTCGAAGGAGAGATGGTTGTTCGGCAGCCCGGTCAGGCTTGCCGCGGCAATGGTCACGCCGTGGTAGCCGCGCTTGCGGCTGATGATCTTCTTGCGCGCCGGCTGGCCGAGCGCGTTCGACCGGTACCAGATCATCTTGATGGCCGTATCGTTGGCCTCGGAGCCGGAATTGGTGAAGTAGGCCTTGCTCATCGGCACTGGCGCCATCTGCACCAGTTTCTCGGCCAGGTCGATCAGCGGCGAATGCGCCTTCGATCCGAAGTCGTGATAATAGGGCAGCTTCGACATCTGCCGCGTGGCCGCCTCGACCAGGCGTTTTTCCGAGAAGCCGACGGCGACGCTCCACAGCCCTGCCATCGCCTCGATATAGCGGTTGCCGGCAATGTCCTCGACATAGATGCCGTCGCCCTTTTCGATGACGAGCGGGCCTGTTTCCTGATGCTTGCGGGCATTGGTGTAGGCATGCAGGTGGTAGCGGATATCGCGGGCTTCAGGGGAATTGGGTCGGGCGTCCATGCTGGCTCCTGTCTGCAGGCGTGCGGGCGAAACAGACCGTCTTCTGATGAGAAGTCCAAGGTTCCGCCTCGCGTTTGGGATGCTTGATGCATCATGGCGGCAGGTGGCCGCAAGAGCCGCTGTGTCATGATCGATAGCGCCATGTGGTTCCCCAACTCAGTTCCAAATGATCCCGATGCCGCGGCCACGCACCTGATCGCCGGCACTGGACAACAAGGCTATGATCCTTGAAGGCTGCGACGCGCCGCTTGCGCAACCAGATGGACAGGGGCATGGAACAGGTCGATTGCATCGTCGCCGGCGCCGGCGTCATCGGTCTGGCGGCTGCGCGCGCCATGGCCGCACAAGGCCTGGACACGCTGATATTCGAAGCCGCCGACGCCATCGGCACCGAGACAAGTTCGCGAAATTCGGAGGTCGTCCACGCCGGTATCTACTACCCAAAGGGGTCGCTGAAGGCGCGCCTCTGCGTTGACGGGCGGGAGTTGCTCTATCGCTACTGCGCGGAGCGATCAATCCCGCACCGGCGTTGTGGCAAGCTCATCGTCGCGACAGACGGGGCGCAGGAACCGGTGCTTTCCTCCATTCGCGGCAATGCCGCCGCTTGCGGAGTTGACGACCTGCGTTTTCTGTCCGCAGCCGAGGCGCAGGCGCTGGAGCCGGCGCTGCACTGCACCAAGGCATTGCTGTCGCCCTCCACCGGCATCGTCGACAGCCACGCGCTGATGCTCACCTTGCTCGGCGAGGCCGAAGCGAACGGCGCCATGCTGTCGCTCAACACGCGTGTGGTTTCCGGTCGTATCGGAACCGGCGGCATCGTCCTCGAGACGATGGACACCGCAAGCGGCGAGCGTTTCGAGATCGCCACCTCACACCTCGTCAACGCGGCAGGTCTCGGCGCAGTGGCGCTTGCCGCTTCGCTCGAAGGACTCGATCGACAGTTCCTGCCGACGCTTCGCTACGCCAAGGGCAGTTATTTTTCGGTGGCCGGGCGCGTACCCTTCTCGCGGCTTGTCTATCCGGTGCCCGAACCCGGCGGGCTCGGCGTTCACCTGACGCTCGACCTCGCCGGCACGGCGCGCTTCGGGCCGGATGTCGAATGGACGGACGGGCTGGACTACCGCGTCGACCCCACGCGCGGCGAGCGCTTCTACGATGCGATCCGCAAATACTGGCCGGAGCTCGCGGACGGCAGCCTGCAGCCGGCCTATAGCGGCATCCGCCCAAAGCTTTCCGGACCCGGCGAGGCCAACAGCGACTTCATCATCCAGGATGCGGCAACCCACGGCATCGAGGGCGTGGTCAATCTGTTCGGCATCGAAAGCCCCGGGCTGACGTCCAGCCTGGCGATCGCCGCGCATGTCGCGCGCATTCTGACGCTCGCCTAGCTGAGCACGAGAAGGTCATCGAAGGCTGCGCGAGAAAGACCGCGATCGCTGCGAGGCAAACCGAGGGTCTAAACCTTTTCCGCCGACAAGCGTTGATGTTTGCCAGCCCGGTTCTTCCGGCAGATCAGACATCGCCCAGCGGAGAGGTCGAACCCGATGTATTTCATGGCATTGGCCACTGACTATGATGGCACGGTCGCGCATGACGGCCTGGTCTCGAAAAGCACGTTCGCGGCGCTGGAGAAGCTGAAGAAATCCGGCCGCAAGCTCATCCTGGTCACCGGGCGCGAATTGCCGGACCTGAAGCAGGTCTTTCCGGAGGTTGGCATTTTCGACAAGGTCGTCGCGGAAAACGGTGCGCTGATCTACACGCCGGCAAGCGAGGAAGAGCGCACGATTTCGCCAGCGCCCTCGCCCGACCTCGTCGCCCGGCTGAAGAAGCGCG
>NZ_RZOJ01000431.1:0-5068 GCF_003998845.1 Mesorhizobium sp. M4A.F.Ca.ET.022.05.2.1
GAGCGAGATGCGCTGCAGCGAGAGGCCGCAATGCTCCATGGTGACGAAGGTGATCGCCAGCACCAGCGGGATGGCGACGGCGACCACGATGCCGGGGCGCCAGCCGAGCGCCAGCAGCGAGACGGCAAGCACGATAGCGATCGCTTCGCCGAGGCTTTTGGTGAACTCGCCGACGGATTCTTCCACCACATGCGACTGGTCGGCGACCAGGCCGAGCTCGGCGCCGAGCGGCAGCTCGGCCTCCATCTCGTGCATCTTCTCCTTGACGTTTTCGCCGAGCGCCAGTGCGTCGCCGCCAGCGGTCATCGAGATCGCGATGCCGACCGCCGGCCTGCCGTTGAAGCGGAACAGCGGCTGCGGCGGATCGGAATAGGCGCGCTTGACCTCGGCGACGTCGCCCAGCCGGAAATAGTGGCCGTTGGCGTAGAAATTGATCGCCTTCAGGCTCTCCTCGGAGGTGAAGCTGCCCGAGACGCGGATGGCGATGCGCTCGGGACCGGCATCGACCGTGCCGCTCGGCGTCAGCTCGTTTTGCGCCTGCAGCGCCTGCGACAGCGTGCCGACGTCGAGGCCGAGCGCCGCCACCTTCCGCGTCGAGAATTCGAGGTAGATCTTCTCGTCCTGCTGGCCGACCAGGTCGACCTTGGCGACATCCTTCACGGTGAGCAGTCCGGCGCGCAGGCTGCTGGCCAGGTCCTTCAGCTCGCGATGGCTGAGACTGTCGGAGGTGAGCGCGTAGATCAGCGAATAGGTGTCGCCGAACTCGTCATTGTAAAACGGGCCCTGGACGCCGGACGGCAGCGTCGGCTTGATGTCGTCGAGCTTCTTGCGCACCTGGTACCAGAGCGGCTGCACCTGGTCGCCCGCGACCGTGTCCTTGAGGTTGACGAACACGACGGATTCGCCGGGCTTGGTGTAGCTCTTTACGTAGTCGAGATCGGGCAGTTCCTCGAGCTTCTTCTCGATGCGGTCGGTGATCTGCTCGACCGTGTCGCTGGTCGTGGCGCCGGGCCACATCGTCTTCACCAGCATGGTCTTGATGGTGAAGGGCGGGTCCTCCTCGCGGCCGAGGCCTTGATAGGCGTAGAGGCCGGCAAGTGCTGCAGCGATCATCAGGTAGATGACGAAGCTCCGGTGGCGCAGCGCCCATTCGGAAAGGTTGAAGCTGGTCATGATGCAACTCCGTTGAATGGCGCGCGCCATCCCGGCGCGCGGCCGGCTGCGCCGGCTGGCGGACAAATGACGATCGGGGTTATGCTCGGCGCCCGCCGGTCAGGCGGACGCCGTGAGGTTCAGGCCAGGCTGTGCATGGTGCCGGCCACACGGTAAGGCGCGCGCTCGGCGGTCCTCGGCCTGATGGCGAGGCCGGCGAGATAGCGCTGGAAAGTCGCCGCCTCCTGGATGGGCGAGGCGAGCGCGACATGGCCGTCGGGCCTCACCAGATAGGCGGCGTCACGCAGCAAGCCGGCTTTGCCGGCCGCTTCGGACCAGGCGAAGGCGTGGACCGGAATGCCGCTCGGCGCGAGCATCGCCCGGAAATCGCAATTGACCTCGCCATAGACATGGACCTGCCAGTCCAGCGAGCGCAGCGGCTCGAAATTGTCGCCCCTCGCGCCGACCACATAAGGCAGGCGGTCGCCGCCGCTGACCTTGCCGGCCGTGCCCGCGCTGATCGGCCCGGCGCGGTACTCGATCGCCGCCTGCGAGATCACGCCGAAGAAGGCACGCGAGCCGAACGAGGTATGCAGCGCGACGTTCATGATCTTCGGCATCAGGTAGCGCCGGAAAATACCGACGAGCCGCGAGCGGCTGGTGACGAAGCGGAACACCTTGTCGGTGCTTTCGATCAGCTTGTGGGCGAAGGCGATGCGCTCCGGCTCATAGCTGTCGAGCAGGCGGGCATCGGCGCGGCCCTGGACCACGGCGGCGAGCTTCCAGGCGAGGTTCACCGCATCGCCCATGCCGGTGTTCATGCCCTGGCCGCCGGCGGGGCTGTGGATGTGGCCGGCATCGCCGCACAGGAACACGCGGCCGGCGCGGAAGCGTTCCGCGACGCGATGATGGACGCGGTAGGTCGAGAACCAGTTGACCTCATGGACCTTGACGCCGGTGTCGCGTTCGACATCGGCGCGGATCGCCTCGAAGGTGATCGTCTCGTCGGCCTCATGCGCCTTCGGCACGATGCCAATCAGCCTGACCGAACCCGACTGCCGGACAGGCATAACGATGGCGAAGCCATAGCTGCTGATCGTCGTGTCCATGCCGTTGGGCGTGATTTCGCCGCTGCCTTTGACGTCGGCGACGTAGAACGACTGTTCGTAGGTGCCGCCGGGGAAGCCGATGTTCAGCCCATGGCGCACGGCGCTGCGGGCGCCGTCGCAACCGGCGAGATAGGCGGCGCTGACGGTCTCGGTGCGGCCGTCCCGGGACAGCGTGGCGATGACCGCTTCGCCCTTGTCCTGGAAGGCGACAAGCTCGGTGCCGCGCTCGACCTCGACGCCGGCGCGCTCGAGATGCGTGATCAGCACGCGCTCGTGGATGTCCTGCGGCAGCGCGAAGGCGAAGGAGTAGAGGCTGATGCCGCGGCCGAAATCCGACAGCGGCAGCCTCGCCGCGACGCCGGCCGGCGTGTGGAGGGTCAGCCGCTCCAGCCGCACGCCGGCGGCGAGCACGTCGTCGACGATGCCGATCTGGCGGTGGAACTCCAGCGTGCGCGCCTGGACGGCAAGCGCCCGAGAGGTTTCGCCGGGAGCGGCGGCCTTGTCGAAGATGCGCACCGGCACGCCGAGTCTGGTCAGCCACAGCGCGAGCGTCAGCCCGGTCGGGCCGGCACCGGCGATCAGGACCTTGGTCTTGGACATGCTCATTTCTCTTCCCCTTCAACGATACGGACTTTTTCATGTTCCCGCAGCCGGTTGACGCCGGCGGTGACGACGATGTCGCCTTTGGCCAGCCCATCGCGGACGACGACGCGGTCGGTCTCGTAGCGGGCAATGGCGACGGGCCTGAGCTCGACGGCGGATGTGGCGGTGACGACCCAGACGGCCGGCCTGCCGTCCTTGTCGAACAGTGCGCTTCCCGGCAGCATGACGACCGGCGCGCCGGCGATTTCGGCGCGGCCGGCGACGCTTGCGCCGAAGCGCATTTCGTCGGGCGCGCCCTCGAGCGAGACCTTGACCTCGAAGGTGCGGGTCGCGGCATCGGCCACCGGCGCGATCTCGCGCACGGTGCCCGTCGCCGTGATCGCCGGATTGCTGAGCAGCGAGACCGTGACCTTCGGCGGCCGCTTCGTATCAGGCGTGTTCGCGAAGGCGGCCTCGGCGATCGAGAATACCGCGTCGCGGCTGTTTGGATCGGCGACGCGCGCCACCATCTGCCCGACATTGACGGACTGGCCGGCTTCGGCGCCGGTCGCGGTGACGATGCCGTCGAAATCGGCATGCAGTTCGGTATATCCGAGTTGGTCCTTCGCCATTTCGTAAGCGATGTTCGCCGACTTCAGCTTCGCCTCGGCCGAGCGCAAATTCTTCAGCGTCGCGTCATAGCTGGCGCGCGTTGTAAAACCCTTGGCCAGCAGCGCGCCGATGCGGGCCTCGGCGGCACTCGCCTCGACCAGCACGGCTTGCGCCGCCGCGACATCCGCCTCGGCGCTAAGCAGCCGGTTGCGGTAGTCCTGGTCGTCGATGCGGGCGAGCACCTCGCCCTTGTTCACGGTCGAGCCGATCTCCGCCATGCGTTCGACGAGCTTGCCGGAAACGCGAAAACCAAGGTCGCTCTCGAGCCGTGGGCGGATTTCACCGATGGCGGTGCGGGTGTCGGCATTGGCTACCGGCGCCACCGCTATCGTCTTGACGAGCTTCGTCTCTGGCGCGTCGGGCTTTGCGTTCGAGGCCTCGCTCCTGGCGCCATGCCAGACCATCGCGGCGCCGCAGGCAAGGACGGCGATCGATCCGGCGAGAAGGCGGCGCCTCAGCGGCCTGTTGTGGAGAAGGGTAGCAATCATGTTGTCTCCATGACCAAGGTTGCGGCCGCGCGCGACGATGCGGCGACCGAAAAAATGCGTTGGCTGGGAGCGATCGGGCGTTGCTGCCTGTCGTTTGCCAGCCCGATCCCTTTTCGCGTTTCAGGTCCGCGAAATCCCGAACGGTTTCTGAAAATTTTCCGATGTTTTGGGATCGGCGCCCTGCCAGGCTCGTCGAGGCCGGTTGACAGCACAAAACAGAGATTGGCACGTAACGTTATGACATATCAGAACTGGCAGATGCGGCGCATGCGAACAAACTCAATCAAAAAGCCGTTGCCGGCGTCGATGGGCTCCGGCTGAGGGCGCGAGCCTCGCAGGACGTTCACCAGCCGCTAACCATGCCGGCGTCGCGGGTCTGCCATCCACAGTTGCCGGCTTCTGGATCAACACCGCTGCCTTGAATAGTAAGCACGCTTATTATATATGCCGCTCATGGTTTCCGACGGCATCGACAGACTGGGCTTCCTGATCCACGACGTGCAGCGCCTGATGCGCAAGCGCTTCGAGGCGCGCGCCAGCGGCTTCGGCCTTTCCTCGGCGCAATGGCGGCTTCTGGTCCGCGTCGCCAAGGAGGCGGGTGTCGCGCAGGCGCGACTGGCTGAACTGCTCGAAATCGAGCCGATCAGCGTTTCGCGCCTCGTCGACCGGATGGAGGAGGGCGGCTGGATCGAGCGCCGTTCCGACGCGGCCGACCGCCGCGTTCGCATGATCTTCCCGACCGCCAAGGCGAGCGAGGCCTATGCCCACGTCAAGAGCCTTGCCGGCGAGGTCTATGAGGAATCGCTGGTCGGCGTTTCGCCGGAAGATCGCCGGGCCCTGATCCGGGCACTGGACGCGATCGTGCAGAATCTTTCGGACGGCGAGACGCCGTCCTCGGAAAAGTGAAAAGTACGGAAGGCGCAGCAGCATGAACGCGGTAGCCAAGGTAGACGAGAAGGCCGCCAGGTTGGAGATGGAGGCGCCGGCGCAGCCGGTCGCCGAGGCGCCGGCGCAGCCGGTCGCCGAAACCCCGGCGCAGCCCGCCCCGGTGTCGGTGACCCCAAC
>NZ_RZOJ01000432.1:0-5062 GCF_003998845.1 Mesorhizobium sp. M4A.F.Ca.ET.022.05.2.1
GAACTGACCCGCGATTTCGCGGCGCGCGGCGTGGTCGGCGGCCGCTTCGCCGACATCGCAGAGGCCATCGAGGCCGAGGTGGCGCGGCGCAAGGGCAAGCGGATCCCGCTCAACATCGATGGCGCGACGGCGGTGATCTATGGCGAGCTCGGCTTCCCGCCGCCGCTGACGCGCGGCCTGTTCGTGCTGTCGCGCTCGGTCGGCATCCTGGCGCATGCCTGGGAGCAGTCGCAGGAAGCCGACCGCAATAAGGGGCCGCTGCCGCGGGAATGGCTGTGGGCCTATACGGGTACTCCGGTACGACCGTTTCCGGGACGCAAGGATGAGAGCAACTGATCTCAAATCGCGTCGGCAGGCTCGGTCTGGGGGACAGTCAAATCCCTCAGCAACGTCGATAGATCCGGCTCGTCGATAAGCAGCGCGGCATCGGCCGGGGCCAGCCATGCCCGCTGCCGCGTGCCTGCTTCCATCCAGCGGGGCAGTTCCTCTGTCACTTTCAACAGATAGACGACGACGTCAACGCGAACAAAGCGGCTTTCCAGGCGCTTCCAGTAGGAATAGGTGCCGGCCGGCTGTTTCAGGGTGTCGCCGAGGACGCCGGCTTCTTCCCGCGCCTCGATCATGGCCGCCTTGCGCCCGCTCTTGCCCTTCATCGGCCAGCCCTTGGGCACGATGAAGCGTCTGGTCGTGCGCGACGTCACCAGCATCACCTCGATGCCACCATCAGGGCCCAGCCGAAAGGGTATCGCCGCCACCTGGCGAATCCGTTCGCCCCTCTTTGCCTTGCGCACCGCTGTCTTCTTGGTCGCTGCCATTCCCAGAAACCCAGTCGGATCGCCCCTTCCCGAGCAAGGAGGGCGCCATCCCGCAAAACCCCAAACCGCCGCCGATGCAACATTGCATTTTCCGGCAGGTAAGTCGGCTAAATAAATCGAAAATGCCGGCTTGTCAGCGGCACGACGTCAAAATCGCATTGCCCAGCACCTGGCAGCTCGGCTTGACCACCGGTACCTGCAGTCGAGGCTGCGGCACGATCTGGCGATCCTGCTCGCGATTCAGCTGCTGCTGTTGCTGGAATTGCTGCCGCAGCATCCTGTTCTGCAGCTGCAGCAGTTCGTTCTGCTGGACCAGAACATTGCGATTTGTTGGGATAATCACCTGCGCCAAGGCATGCGGAGCCACGGCCACCACCATCGCCGTCGCCAGCATTGCCGATATGAGAACCGTCGTTGGACGAAGCTGCCGCATCGATCCGCTCCCGCGTTAAACCTACCACCCATATAGGGCATTTGACCGGCGGTGCCATGGTCGATGGGCAGCCACGCCAAATTGATTGGTTCATCGGCCAGGAATGTGCCCTCCAACCTGGCATTGCACTTGACGGGGGCGGTTGTTTCGCCGCTCTGTCGGCCGGTGCCAGGCCGAGCCAGTGGCTGGAGCCGAGCCTTCCAAGAAGGATCCCCATGAGAAGCAGGTATCTCGCGGCGATGGTTGGCGCTGTCTGCATCCTCGGCGTGCCGGTTTGGGCAATCGCTGCGCAGACCAAGGGCGACAAGGTGGCGCCGGCCGCCGACGCGGCCAAGCCGCAACTGCCAGGCGGGGCCTCGGCGCTCTCGGAGACCCATGGCGACTGGGTGGTCAATTGCCAGGTCAACGGCGCGGCCAAGGCCTGCAGCCTCTCGCACCAGCAGTTCAGCAAGCAGACCAACCAGCGTCTGCTGGCGATCGAATTGTCGACCAAGACCGGCGAGGATGCCGCTGGCACCCTGGCGCTGCCGTTCGGCCTGGCGCTGGCCAAGGGCATCACGCTGGAGATCGACGACAAGAAGCTGGAAGGCATCTTGCAGTTCAACACCTGCCAGGCTGTCGGCTGCCTGGTGCCGGTTGCCTTTGACGCCGACACCACGCCGCTGCTCCAGAACGGCACCAGCCTGAAGGTCAATGCGGTCGCCGCCGACACGGCGCAGCCGATCAGCTTCTCCATCTCGCTCAACGGCTTCGGCGGCGCGCTGGCAAGGACGGCGGAGCTGTCGGCGGACTGAGTTCCTGCTTAGACCGACCGGGACGATCGGCATTCGCCGATCGCCCGTATCATTGACGTCCATCGCGCGTGGTCCTTATTTCCGGTTGGCTTCAGCCTGCTTGCGATCGGCAGGGTCAGAGCGGCACAGGACGCCGCCGCGACTACAATGCTACAGTCGTCATGGGTCTTTACCCCCGGAATATGGATCGGAAGGCGCCAGGTTGGCGCTGCCTCACCCTTGCAGGCTGGCCTCACCGGATTATCAATAGTCTCGAGGCACATTCTGCGTGGCCCCAGGCTTGGCGGCGCGCGGTCGATATCCCGAGGAAGGACAAGAAATGCTCGACATCGCACCATCGCAGCAGGCGGCCACCTGGCTCGGTTCCTTCGCCCGCACGCTCGAAGCCGGCGACATCGAGGTGGTGGCCAATCTTTTCGTCGAGGACTGCTACTGGCGCGACCTGCTCACCTTCACATGGAACATCAAGACCATGGAGGGCCGGGCGGCGATCCGCGACATGCTGGTGGCGACGCTCGCGACGGCACGGCCGTCGCGATGGAGCCTCACCGGCGAAGCGAGCGTCGACGATGGCATCATCGAGGCCTGGTTCAGCTTCGAGACAGTCGTTGCCAGGGGCGAGGGGATCCTGCGCCTCAAGGACGGTCGCTGCCGGAGCCTGTTCACGGCAATGAGCGAGCTCAAGGGGTTCGAGGAGCAAAAGGGTCCGGCGCGGCCGCTCGGCATCCGCCACAAGGCCGATCCCGATCGCGAGACCTGGGCGGAGGCGCGGGCGCGCGAGGCACGCGACCTTGGCGTAAGGGAGCAGCCCTACTGCCTGGTGATCGGCGGCGGCCAGGGCGGCATCATGCTCGGCGCCAGGCTGAGGCAGCTTGGCGTTCCGGCGCTCATCATCGAGAAGAATGCGCGCGCCGGCGATTCCTGGCGCAACCGCTATCGCTCGCTCGTGCTGCACGATCCGGTCTGGTACGACCATCTGCCCTACATTCCGTTCCCGGAGAACTGGCCGGTGTTCACGCCCAAGGACAAGATGGGCGACTGGCTGGAAATGTATGCACGGGTGATGGAGCTGAACTATTGGGTCGCCACCAAATGCGTCAGCGCCGCCTATGACGAAGCCGAAAAGGCCTGGACCGTCATCGTTGACCGAGTCGGCCAGCGCATCACCCTGAAGCCGAAGCACATCGTCTTCGCGACCGGTGCCTACGGACCGCCGCGGCAGATCAGTCTGCCCGGCGCCGAGGCCTTCAAGGGCGAGATCCTGCATTCCAGCCAGTATTCCAGCGGCGAGAAGTTCCGCGGCAAGCGCGTCGCGGTCATCGGCGCGGCAAGCTCGGGGCATGACGTCAGCGTCTACCTCTGGGAAAGCGGCGCCAAGGTGACCATGGTCCAGCGCTCGCCGACCACGGTGGTGAAGTCCGACACGCTGATGGAGGTCGGCTTCGAGATCTTTTCCGAGAAAGCGCTGGCGCGCGGCATCACCACCGACAAGGCCGACATGATCGTCGCCTCGACACCCTTCGCCCTGGTGCCCAAGGGCCAGCGGGCGCTTTACGATGTCATCCGGAAACGCGACGCGGACTTCTACAAGCGACTGAGCGACCGCGGCTTCGCCATCGATTTCGGCGAGGACGAGACCGGCCTGCTGATGAAGGCCTACCGCACCGGCTCCGGCTTCTACATCGATGTCGGTGCCTGCGAGTTGATTCTGAACGGCGAGATCGCGGTCAAGAGCGGCGCCGGCATCAAGTCGCTGACACCGAGCGGCATTCTGTTCGACGACAGCAGCGAACTCGCGGTCGATGCGATCATCTCCTGCACCGGCTATCGGTCGATGAACGAGACGGTGGCTGCGATCGTCTCGCGCGAGGTCGCCGACAGGGTCGGTCCATGCTGGGGCCTGGGCTCGGGCGTGAGAGGCGATCCCGGTCCCTGGCAGGGCGAGTTGCGCAACATGTGGAAGCCGACGGCGCAGGAGGCGCTGTGGTTCCACGGCGGCAATCTGGCGCTGTCGCGGTTCTATTCGAAATTCGTGGCGCTGCAGCTCAAGGCGCGCATGGAAGGGATCGCGACACCGGTCTATGGCGAGCCGAGCAACGCGGGGCGCTGAAGCTGCGATCTCCCCCCTTGTGGGGGAGATGGCCGGCAGGCCAGAGGGGGTCGGTTCGACTGGGCTCGACCTCCTGCGACAGATGAAGGCTGGCGCTTCACGCGCGGCGACCCCCTCTGTCGCCTTCGACGACATCTCCCCCCTTAGGGGGGAGATCACCCATGCCCGAATTGCCTGGCCGCAACCTCGACATGCGTGTGACCCGCATGCGCCTCGAAGCGCTCGGTCTCGTTGTGGTCGGCGGCCTCGTTTGGCCACCACTTGCCGCCGAGGACGATGCCCTCTGAAACGAGCCGCTGATCGGTGACCAGCGAGGCGCCGACCGCGTCGACAAAGGTGAAGCGGCCCGGTTGCTGCCTGAGCACCGCGACGTCGCCGATGCCGCCGACCTTCAGCGCGCCAAGATCGGGCCGCGCGATCGCCTCGGCCGGGCGCTGCGTCGCCGCGCGCAGCACCTCGACCAGCGGCATGCCGAGCGCCAAAAGCTTCGACATGCAGACGAGGATGTCGAAGGCTGGGCCGTCGACGCAGTAGAGATGCACGTCGCTCGAGATGACGTCGGGCGCGAGCCCCTCGGCCAGCATTGCCTTCGCGACCTCGAAGTCGAAAGAGCCCATGCCGTGGCCGATGTCGAAGATGACGCCGCGCTCTCGCGCCAGCCGCATGTCGGGGCGCACCGCGCCCGAGGCGAAGACCGGCGCGTTGGGGAAGGGGCGGAAGCAGTGAGTGAGGATGTCGCCGCGGCGCAGCCGCGGCAGCACTTCCGAGCGTCCGGGCGGCGGCTCGTCGATATGCGCCATCAGCGGCAGGCCGGCCTGGTCGGCGGCCTCCAGCGCCAGGTCGACCGGGGCGATGCCGCTGGTGCCGCCGGCGTGACGGCCGGAGCGGACCTTGACGCCGACGACGACAT
>NZ_RZOJ01000433.1:0-5053 GCF_003998845.1 Mesorhizobium sp. M4A.F.Ca.ET.022.05.2.1
CGTCTAGGCTGCGGCCAGATTTCCGGAGCCGCACAGACCAGTCATGCAGACCTATGATTTCATCATCGTCGGCTCCGGCTCGGCCGGTTCGGTGCTTGCCGAAAGACTGTCGGCATCGGGCCGTTTCTCGGTCCTGGTGCTGGAGGCCGGCGGCACCGACCGCCGCTTCTACGTCCAGATGCCGCTCGGCTACGGCAAGACCTTCTTCGACCCGGCCGTCAACTGGAACTATAAAGCGGAGCCCGATCCTGGCCTTGGCGGAAACGCCGACCACTGGCCGCGCGGCAAGCTGCTCGGCGGGTCAAGCTCGATCAACGCCATGGTGTATATCAGGGGCGCGCGCGAGGATTTCGACGCCTGGGCAGCCGCCGGCAATCCAGGTTGGAGCTACGACGACCTGCTCCCCGCCTTCAAGGCGCTGGAGGACAATGAAGCCGGCGCCAACCAGTGGCGCGGTGTCGGCGGCCCGTTGCGCATCACCGATTGCTCGGACGCGGTGCATCCGCTGACGAAGCGCTACCTGGCGGCCGCCCAACAGGCCGGCCTGCCGTTCAATCCGGACTTCAACGGCGCCTCCCAGGAAGGCGTCGGCATCTATCAGATCACCACCAAGGACGGCCGCCGCATGTCGACCGCCCGCGCCTTCCTGCGCCCGGCGATGCGGAGAAAAAATATCCGCGTCGAGACAAACGCGCTGGCGACGAAAATCGTGTTCGAGGGCAAGCGCGCCGTCGGTGTCGAATATCAGCAGAACGGCGAGACCAGGACCGCGCACGTTGGCCGTGAGGTCATCCTGTCCGGCGGCTCCATCAACTCGCCGCAGCTGCTGCAGCTCTCCGGTGTCGGCCCGTCGGCGCTGCTCGGAGACCTCGGCATTCCGCTCATCCACGCCAACGAGAATGTCGGCGCGAACCTGCAGGACCATGTCGGCATCAACTACACGTTCAAGGGCAGGCTGCCGACGCTGAACCAGATCCTGCGCCCCTGGTGGGGCAAGCTCATGGTCGGCATGCAGTACATCCTGTTCCGGTCCGGGCCGCTGTCGCTGTCGATGAACAATGCCGGCGGTTTCTTCCGCACCGACCCGACCCTGGCGCGGCCGAACATGCAGCTCTATTTCCAGGCCTTCTCCACCGTCATTCCGAAGAGCGGTGAGCGCCCGATCCTGACCCCCGACGCGTGGCCCGGCTTCTCGATCGGCCTTTCCAACTGCCGCCCGTCGAGCCGCGGCGAGATCATGATCCGCTCGAGCAATCCGCGCGACTATCCGCGGATCACGCCCAATGCCTATTCGACCAACGCCGATGTCGACGAGATGCTGGCGGCGGTGAAGTTCGTGCGCAAGATCGCCGCGATGCCGGCGATGGCCGAGATCATCGAGGAAGAGGTTTTGCCCGGTCCGTCAATCACTTCCGACGCCGACCTGATTCAGGATTTCAGGAAGCGCTCGGGCACCGTCTACCATCCGGTCTCGACCTGCCGCATGGGGCCGGACGCCGCGCGCGCCGTCGTCGATCCGCGCCTCAGGGTGCACGGGATTGCCGGCCTGCGCGTCATCGACGCCTCGATCTTTCCCGACAACATCACCGGCAACACCAACGCCGCCTCGATCCTCACCGGATGGAAGGGCGCCGAACTGGTTCTGGAGGATCAGAAATGAAGATCACCGACGTCAAGACCTGGGTTGTCGGCAACCCGCCGCCCGGCATCGGCGGCAAGTATTTCATCTTCGTCAAGCTCACCACCGATGGCGGCGTGGTCGGCTATGGCGAGGCCTACAACGCCACCTTCTCCGGCCACGTCACCGCCAGGATGATCGAGGACATGGCCGAGCGTTATCTTGTCGGCCGCGATCCGCACGATATCGAGAACCTCTTCCGCCGCATCTATTCCTCCGGCTTCACCCAGCGCCCGGACGTTTCCGGCATGGGCTGTTTCTCGGCGCTGGAAATGGCCTGCTGGGACATCATCGGCAAGGAAGCCGACAAGCCGGTCTACAAATTGCTCGGCGGCCAGGTGCACGAGACGCTGCGCTCCTACACCTACCTCTACCCGCACACTGGCAGCGTCCATTCCGAGGACGCGCGCGGCAAGAATGTCTACAACGACCCGGAGATGGCCGCCGCCTGCGCGCTCGAATATGTCGAGCAGGGCTTCAACGCCGTCAAGCTCGACCCGGCCGGCCCCTACACCGCCTTCGACGGCCACCAGCCGCGCCTAATCGACATCGACCTCTCTGCCCGTATGGTGAAGGCGATCCGCGAGGCCGTCGGAAACAGGGCGGACATCCTGTTCGGCACACATGGCCAATTCACCGCTTCGGGCGCGCTGCGGCTTGCCCGCGCCATCGAGCCCTATGACCCGCTATGGTTCGAGGAGCCGGTGCCGCCCGACATGCCCGAGGTGATGGCGCAGGTGGCGCGCGGTACGTCGATCCCGATTGCCACCGGCGAGCGGCTGACGACCAAGTTCGAGTTCGCTCGCGTCATCGAGAACCGCGCCGCGACCATCTTGCAGCCGGACCTTGGCCGCTCCGGCGGCATACTGGAAACCAAGAAGATCGCCGCCATGGCCGAGGCCTACCACATCCAGGTCGCGCCGCACTGTTATTGCGGGCCGATCGTCGGCGCCGCCAACATCCAGTTGGCCGTGACGCTGTCGAACTTCCTGATCCTGGAATCGCTGAAGCAATGGGACGGTTTTCACGCCACGTTGCTGAAGAAGAAGATCGAGTGGCAGGATGGCAACGTCATCCCGTCGAAGGAGCCCGGCCTCGGCGTCGAGCTCAATGAGGCGGTCTGCGACGCGCATCCCTACAGCGGCAAGGAACTGCATCTGCAGATGATGCAGACGCCGTTGATGCCGTGACCGCGCGGCCCGCTTACGCCTTCATCGGCCTTGGCCATCTTGGCGGCCACCTCGCCGCCAGCCTGGTCCGCGACGGCTTTGCCGTCACCGTCTTCGACCGCGACCCGGCAACCGTCGAGCGTCTGGTTGGGCTCGGCGCCAATGCCGCGAGCAGCCCGGCCGAGGCCGCCGCCCGCGCCGGCAATGCCGTCACCTGCCTGCCCTCGCCCAAGGTCAGCGAGACAGTGCTCGCCGGTCCCGGCGGATTGCTCGAAGGTCTGCCGAAGGACGGCACCTGGATCGAGATGTCGACCAACGGCCGCGACGAGATTGTGCGGCTCGCGGCACTGGCCTCAGCCAGGGGCATCGAGACGCTCGAATGTCCGGTCACCGGCGGCGTGCATCTGGCGGCGGCAGGCAGGATCACGGCCTTGGTCGGTGGTGATGCCGTGCTTTACGAGCGGCACCGGCCGGCCATCGAGGCGATGTGCGCAAAATCCTTCCTGATGGGTCCGATCGGCTCGGCGGCAGTGATCAAGGTCATCACCAACATGCTGGCTTTCATCCATCTTGTCGCCGCCGGCGAGGCGCTGATGCTGGCCAAGCAGGGCGGGCTGGACCTCGCCCAGGCCTACCACGCCATCGTCGCCTCCTCCGGCAACAGCTTCGTCCACGAGACCGAAAGCCAGCTGGTGCTCAACGGATCCTACGATATTGGCTTCACCATGGACCTGGCGCTGAAGGACCTCGGCTTCGCGCTTCGTATGGGCAAGGATTTCGGCGTGCCGCTTGATCTCGCCGCCCGCGTCAACGCGATCTTCGAGCAAGGCAAGGAAGCCTATGGCGGTGGCGCCTGGTCGACGCAGATCGTCAAGCTGCTCGAGGAGGCAGTCGGCACCGATCTGCGCGCGCCCGGATTCCCGTCCAAGCTTGAAATCTGAGGCGGCTAAACTTTACAAGCGATTTCAGCGATTTGGGCGGCTCGCCAGAACAAGGCCGGCAACCGCCTGAATCAGTTTCTCAACGTCTTGATTCAGTATCTGAGCGTCAGCGCTTCGGGCAGGATCTCGAACGTCGCCGGTATCCGGCCCGGCGACTCACCATCTATGTCGACCAGCGCGCCGTTCTTTTCCACATCGCCGAGCGGTTCGACAACCACTTTCTTGCCGCGCAGGATGGTGATCGCCGGATGGTTGCGGTGCCGTCCGCCATAGAGCAGCCGGATGTCCCAGATCAGCCTCAGCTTGCTCGCCGCACGCAGGATTACGATGTCGAAGGCGCCGTCGCCGAGTTCCGCGTCGGGCGCGATCATCATGCCGCCGCCGAAGAACTTTCCGTTGGCCACCGCCACCAGCGCCATCCGCGCTTCGACCGGCCGGCCGTCATCGACAGTGATCCTGACGTCCTGGAAGCGGTAGCGCATGAACTCCACCACGGTGCGCCAGAAGAACAGCGCCTTGGCAGAGACCTTGCCCTTGCGCTTGTCGGCATTGACCGCGCGGTCGGTCGCCCCTGAAAGCCCAAGGCTGGCAATGTTGATAAAATGGCGGCTGGCCAGCGCGCCATGATCGTCGATGTAACAGATGCGCCCGGCATCGATCTTGCGCGGCTTGGCTTCGGCGATGTGCTTCAGCGTGGCATCGATGTCGCGCGGCAGGCCGAGCCCGCGGGCAAAGTCGATGCCGGTGCCGCAGGGCAAGAGGCCGAGCTCGCATACCCGGCCGGTTTCGTCGAATGCCTGCAGCAGCCCGTCCGCCGTTTCGCTGGCCGTTCCATCGCCGCCCGCTGCGATGACCAGGTCGAAGCCGCTGGCGGCGAGGTCGAGCGCCAGCCTTTCGGCATCGCCTTCGGCCTGCGTCTCGCGCAGCTCATAGCCACCAAAATGCTCCTTCAGCGAAGCGCTGACCTCCGGCCAGTGCCGCTTCAGCCGGCCGCCACCGGCAATCGGATTGAGAACCACCCCGACCTTCAAGCAACCTCCCCAAGAGCATGATCCCGAACCGATAGGTCAGCGTAGCAAAAAGTGGGAACCGGTTTTCGGAAAGATCATGCTCCAACAAAGAATTGGATCAGGACGGCGATTCAACGAAACGTCATCCGGATCTAGGAATGTCAGGAGCGCTTGCGCCTGGAATCCTTTGCCGGTATTGAAGCCCGCGCCGCCTTGCGGGGCAAGCGCCGAATGTCCGCCAATACCGGATCATCG
>NZ_RZOJ01000434.1:0-5047 GCF_003998845.1 Mesorhizobium sp. M4A.F.Ca.ET.022.05.2.1
ACCAGTTCCTGCTCAAAACCAGGCTGCACAAGGCCGCCGTGCGACTGCGCACCTCCGACACGGCGATCTCGACGATCGCCTTCAACGCCGGTTTCAGCGACCTGTCGACCTTCAACCGCCGCTTCAGGCGCGAGATGGGAGAAGCGCCTGGCGCCTACCGCGCGCGCCGGACTGGCGGCTACTGAGGGCGCCCGCAACGCGGCCACCGGGGCCCGGTTCAGCGTACTTGCGGTCGCTCTCGGTGACGGCGATCGGCGACGAACCAGCCCCGGCGGCGGCGAAACCCACCGTGGCCATATCGTCGCAATCAGCGGTATCCTTTTGAAATTGCCGCCAAAATTGTCCCTGGAAAAGCGCCACGAAGATTGGAGTTTCGGCGCCGCTTCCTATATAAGCAGCGAGTGATTCCCGACTGGATTGTGACCTGATTTGACCGACCAGAAGACACCGCGCGGCGCCGACGGCGGCCCGACCGGCATCGAGCCGATTTCGATCATCGAGGAGATGCAGCGCTCCTATCTCGATTACGCCATGAGCGTGATCGTCAGTCGCGCGCTGCCCGACGTGCGCGACGGTCTGAAGCCGGTGCATCGCCGCATCCTCTATGCTTCGCATGAGAGCGGCTACCACTGGAACCGCAAATATGTGAAATCGGCGCGCCCAGTCGCCGACGTGATGGGTAAGTACCATCCACATGGCGACGCCTCTATCTATGACGCCCTGGTGCGCATGGCGCAGGACTGGTCGCTGCGCGTGCCGCTGATCGACGGGCAGGGCAATTTCGGCTCGATCGACGGCGATCCGCCGGCGGCGATGCGCTACACCGAGTCGCGGCTGACCAAGGTCGCGCATGAATTGCTGGAGGACATCGACAAGGAAACCGTCGACTTCCAGGACACCTACGACGCGTCGGGCAGCGAGCCGAAGGTTCTGCCGGCCCGCTTCCCGAACCTGCTGGTCAACGGCTCCGGCGGCATCGCCGTCGGCATGGCCACCAACATCCCGCCGCACAATCTCGGCGAAGTCTGCAACGGCGCCATCGCCCTCATCGACAACCCTGCAATCGACCTGCCGACACTGATGGAGATCGTGCCCGGTCCGGATTTTCCGACCGGCGGCATCGTGCTTGGCCGTTCAGGCATCTACAGCGCCTATTCGACCGGCCGTGGCTCCATCGTCATGCGCGGCCGCGTCAATATCGAGGCGCGCGGCAACGACCGTGAATCGATCGTCATCACCGAGATTCCCTATCAGGTGAACAAGGCCTCGATGATCGAGAAGATGGCCGAGCTGGTGCGCGACAAGCGCATCGAGGGCATTTCCGACATTCGCGACGAGAGCGACCGCCAGGGCTACCGCGTCGTCGTCGAACTGAAGCGCGACGCCGTCGCTGATGTCATCCTCAACCAGCTCTACCGCTTCACCCCGCTGCAGACCTCCTTCGGCGCCAACATGGTGGCGCTGAACGGCGGCAAGCCGGAAGTGATGACGCTGATCGACATGCTGAAGGCGTTCGTCGGTTTCCGCGAGGAGGTGATCAGCCGCCGCACCAAGTACCTTTTGCGCAAGGCGCGCGAACGCGCGCACGTCCTGGTCGGTCTCGCCATCGCCGTTGCCAACATCGACGAGGTGATCAAGCTGATCCGCACCGCGCCCGATCCGCAGACTGCGCGCGAGCAGTTGATGGAACGGCGCTGGCCGGCCCACGACGTCGCGTCGCTGATCAAGCTAATCGACGACCCGCGCCACCGCATCAACGAGGACGGCACCTATAATCTGTCGGAAGAGCAGGCCCGCGCCATTCTCGAGTTGCGCCTGCAGCGCCTGACTGCGCTCGGCCGTGACGAGATCGCCGACGAGTTGAACAAGATCGGCGCCGAGATCGTTGATTATCTTGACATTTTGTCGTCCCGCGCGCGCATCCAGCAGATCGTCAAGGACGAGCTGATCGCGGTCCGCGACGAGTTCGGCACGCCGCGCCGCACCGAACTCTCCGACGGCGGCGCGGACATGGAAGACGAGGACCTGATCCAGCGCGAGGACATGGTCGTCACCGTCAGCCATTCCGGTTACATAAAGCGCGTGCCGCTCTCGCTCTACCGGGCGCAGCGCCGCGGCGGCAAGGGCCGCTCCGGCATGTCGACCAAGGAAGAGGATTTCGTCACTCGCCTGTTCGTCGCAAACACGCACACGCCGGTGCTGTTCTTCTCCTCGCGCGGCATCGTCTACAAGGAGAAGGTGTGGCGACTGCCTATCGGCAACCCGCAGTCGCGCGGCAAGGCGCTGATCAACATGCTGCCGCTGGAGCAGGGCGAGCGCATCACCACCATCATGCCGCTGCCCGAGGACGAGGCAAGCTGGGGTGAGCTCGACGTGATGTTCGCCACCACGCGCGGCACCGTGCGCAGGAACAAGCTGTCCGACTTCGTCCAGGTCAACCGCAACGGCAAGATCGCCATGAAGCTGGAGGAGGAAGGCGACGAGATCCTCGGCGTCGAGACCTGCACCGACAATGACGACGTGCTTCTGACGGCGAATTCGGGCCAGTGCATCCGCTTCCCGGTCAGCGACGTGCGCGTCTTCCAGAGCCGCAACTCGGTCGGCGTGCGCGGCATCGCCATGGCCGAGACCGACCGGGTCATCTCCATGTCGGTGATCGAAAACGTCGACGCTTCGCCCGCCGAGCGCGCCGCCTACCTGAAGCGGGCGGCCGCGGAGCGGCGGCTTGCCGCCGGTGTTGCCGGTGAAGAGGAAGAGATCGCGCTGACCAATGAGGAGATCGGCGAGGAGGCGGAGCTTTCCGACGAACGCTACGAATTCCTCAAGGAGCATGAGCGCCTCGTGCTGACGGTGACGGAATATGGCTACGGCAAGCGATCTTCGTCCTACGACTTTCGACTGACCGGGCGCGGCGGCAAGGGCATCCGCGCCACCGACGTGTCGAAGACGGCCGAGATCGGTCGTCTCGTGGCGACCTTCCCCGTTGGCAATGACGACCAGATCATGCTGGTGTCGGACGGCGGCACGGTCATCCGCGTCCCCGTCAACGGCATCCGTTTCGCCAGCCGCGCCACCAAGGGCGTGACCATCTTCAACACGGCCGAAGGCGAGAAGGTCGTTTCGGTGGAGCGGATTTCGGAACCGCAATCGGATGAGGAAGAGAGCGTCGAAGGCGAGGCCGATGCCACGGACGATGCTCCGGATATTGCCGAATAAGCTTAAAACAGCAACGCCGGCCAGACGGCCGGCGCAATCGGGACTGTTCGCGCAATCAAGCGGGGCGCAATTCAGTAGTGGCGATAGGGTTTGCGGACTTCGAAGCGCCGCGTGTTCGTCTTGGCGCGAACGCGCACGGCTTCCTGATGCAGACCGAATGCGGTGGCGATCAGCATGGCGACTGTCATTGCGGTGGCTAGCATGTAGATCAGCATGTGCGTGTTCTCCTGCGCCTAATAACGGATAGATGGGACTTTGGTTTCATCTCCTGAAGCGGCAACCTAGTGAACGCTGCGTGAAACGTTCCTGATCGTCGCATTCATCTGTCGTTCAGTCTGCGAAAAGGTTCACGGATGCCGCATCAATCGGATTTGCCTTCCGTCCGCGCGCCCGCTAGAAGCCTGCCATGACCGAACGCATCGCCCTTTACGCAGGCTCCTTCGACCCGCTGACCAACGGCCATCTCGACGTGCTGAAGGCTTCGCTCGCCGTGGCCGACATCGTCTATGCGGCGATCGGCATCCACCCCGGCAAGAAGCCGCTGTTTTCATTCGAGGAACGGGTGAAGCTGATCGAAGCGGCGACCAAGGCCGAGTTCGGTCGCGACGGCGCCCGCATAAAGGTCGTGGCGTTCGATGGCCTGGTCATCGACGCGGCGAGGAGAGAGGGCGCCTCGATCATGATACGCGGCCTGCGCGATGGCACCGATCTCGACTACGAGATGCAGATGGCCGGCATGAATGAGACCATGGCGCCGGAACTGCAGACGGTTTTTCTGCCCGCCAGCCCGTCGGTCAGAACCATTACCGCCACACTTGTCCGCCAGATAGCCTCGATGGGAGGCGACATCCGCCCCTTCGTGCCGGCGGCCGTCGCCGGCGCGCTCACCGCCAAATTCGCGAAATAAAACTCCGGAGACTTCCATGCAGCTGAAGAAGCTCGCTTCGTTCCTCGTCGTGCTGGCCGGCCTCGTGGCGGCATCCTTCCCGGCCTTCGCCGCCGACAAGGAAAACACTATGATCATCACGCTGAAGGACGGCGACGTGACCGTCGCGCTGCGCCCCGATCTGGCGCCCAAGCACGTCGCGCAGATCAAGAAGCTGGTGCGCGAGGGCGCCTATGACAATGTCGCCTTCCACCGCGTCATCGACGGCTTCATGGCGCAGACCGGCGACGTCAAGTTCGGCAACATGAAGAAGGGCTTCAACCCCGAGGCCGTCGGCACCGGCGGCTCCGACCTGCCTGACTTGCCGGCCGAGTTCTCGCAGACCGAGCACTACAAGCGCGGCGTGGTCGGCATGGCCCGTTCGCAGGATCCGAATTCCGCGAATTCGCAGTTCTTCATCATGTTCGCGCCGGCGTCGTCACTCGATGGCCAGTACACCATCGTCGGCAATGTCGTCAGCGGCATGGAGCTGGTCGACAACATCAAGAAGGGCGACGAGGCGGACAACGGCACGGTCGCAGACCCCGACCGCATGGTCAAAGTGCGTATCGCCGCCGACAAATAAATCTGTTTTCTCAAAAGGATATCTGACATGGCTGAGATCAAGGACCGCGAAAACGCGCTCATCATGGAAACAACCAAGGGCAACGTCGTCATCGAAATGTTCCCCGACCTGGCGCCCGGCCATGTCGCCCGCATCAAAGAGCTCGCGCGCGAAGGCGCCTATGACGGCGTCGTCTTCCACCGCGTCATCGACGGCTTCATGGCGCAGACCGGCGATGTCAAGTTCGGCAATTCGAGCAAGGCCTCCTTCGCGCCTTCCCGCGCGGGCATGGGCGGCTCGGACAAGCCCGACCTGAAGGCCGAGTTCTCCAACGCCAACCA
>NZ_RZOJ01000435.1:0-5045 GCF_003998845.1 Mesorhizobium sp. M4A.F.Ca.ET.022.05.2.1
GGACAGGAGCACATCCCGTTCGAAGACGATAGGATAACGGCGAGAAGGTTCTCAGTTTAGCTCAATCGAAGAACGCCTCGACCACATTGCGCTTGCCGAGCATGAAGGCGTCGGCAACGTGCTGTAACGGCGCGAGATCGACGTCGGAGACGCCGGCGCGGATGATCTCGGCGAAGCGACTGTAGAGCATCGGGTATTCCGCTTCCGGCTCGTCGTGGACGATCTTGCCGTCGATGGCGAGCTTCGCGCCGCCGCCCGAAAGCACCATCTTGCCCTTGTCGGTCTCGGCCAGGATGTCCCAGCTCTGCGGACCGGTCTGCAGCCAGTCGAGCTCCATCGTCACCGGCACTCCATTCGAGGTGCGGAAGGCGACATGCGCGGCAACCGGCGATGCGCGATTCTCCGGAAAATCGAGAACCGCCGAGGTGATGAACATCGCCGGCAGGATGTGGGTGGCGATCGACAGCGCGTTGATGCCCGGATCGAAGACGCCAAAGCCGCCCGGCGCCCAGATCCATTCCTGGTTCGGGTGCCAGCGGCGCACGTCTTCCTTCCAGATGATCGCCGCCGAGCTGATCCTGGCCGAGGCCAGGAATTCGCGCGCGGCCTCGACCGCCGGCGCGTAGCGTGAGTGCCAACTGGCGAAGAGAGAAACGCCATGCTTGCCGGCGATCCTCTTCAGGTCCTCGACCTCGCTGACGGTGGCGCCCGGCGGCTTCTCCAGGAAGACATGCTTCCCGGCTTCGATCGCTGCGCGCGCGGCATCGTAACGGAACTGGGGCGGCATGCAGAGCGAGACGGCGTCGAGGTCCGGCACGGCGTCGAGCATTGCCTCGATGGTCGGAAAGTTCGGGATGCCGTCGACCTTGCCGTGCCGGCTGGCGGCGGCGATGAGCTGGTAGTCGCTGTCTTTCGCCAGAGCCGGAAGATGCTGGTCGCGGACGATCTTGCCCACGCCAACGATGCCGAGCTTGATGGGACCTTTGTTCGAGGGCATGGGAACTCCGAGGATTTGGAAAGGTGGGTGTTTCTAAGCAGGGAAGTGACGCCGGGCAAGCCGGCGCCGATCGTCAGATCGGCTCGTCGAACGTGATGATCGACACTTCGCCTTCGAGCGCGCCCTGGTAGGCCGACAGATGCGGCTCGTCATCGGGCGCGCCGTCCATGTCGCCGATCTGGTCGAGTTCGGCCTCGGCATAGCCTTCCGCGGCGAGCGAATCGAGCGCCTTGCGCACCGCCGAATCGTCGTCGGGCGCAACAAGCATCACATGGACGCCTTCCGGCTTGCCGCCTTTCTTCTTCCAGACACGGCCGGTGATGATGGTGACCGGGCGTTCCTCATTGTCGTTCACGGGCTGATTCCTCTCGGCAAAGGGCGGGCAAGGGCATTTCTGCGGCTCGTGCCGCCTTTTGGCATGAAGCATGGGCCGGCGACAGCCAAAAGCCGGTCACTTTCTTCCTCGCCCTTGCAAAAAGACGCAAGAAAATTACATGCGTTTTTCGCATGGCTGCCAAGCCCCGGTTCGCGCGCAATATTTGCCAGCGCGGGGTTGACGGTTCGAAGGGTTGCGAGTAGAAGCCGCCCAGTCAGAACCCATGTGAGGCTTTCCTTTTCGAGGCGACACGCCTTGGAGTTTGCCTCAAACAGGGTTCGTTTTACGAGCGAAAAGACATTTCCGGCGCGCATGAAGCGGTTTCCGCTTCCTCTGCAATTTGTTCGGGCAGGACCGCGAGGCGCGGTGTGTTGCCCGAATTTGCGTATGGAAACGACGCTTTGAGCGGCCCTGACCGGGCAAGACACGGAATTGAGAGACAAGAGGGTTTAATGCCTACCGTCAACCAGCTGATCCGCAAGCCGCGCCTGGCGCCGGTGAAGCGCAACAAGGTCCCGGCCATGCAGCAGAACCCGCAGAAGCGGGGCGTCTGCACGCGCGTCTACACCACGACGCCGAAGAAGCCGAACTCGGCGCTGCGCAAGGTGGCCAAGATCCGCCTGACCAATGGTTTCGAGGTGATCGGCTACATCCCGGGCGAAGGCCACAACCTGCAGGAACACTCCGTGGTCATGATCCGCGGCGGCCGCGTCAAGGACCTTCCGGGTGTGCGCTACCACATCATCCGCGGCGTGCTCGATACCCAGGGCGTCAAGAACCGCAAGCAGCGCCGTTCGAAATACGGTGCCAAGCGTCCGAAGTAAGGTTTTCCGGCTTCGGCGCTTTTTTTTGACTGCGCCGGGCCATGAGAGATTGAGAGACAAAAGCCATGTCCCGTCGTCACAGTGCAGAAAAGCGTGAGATCAATCCGGACCCGAAGTTCGGCGACCTGATCGTCACCAAGTTCATGAACGCCGTCATGTATGACGGCAAGAAGTCGGTTGCCGAGACCATCGTCTACGGCGCGCTGGACCAGGTCCAGGCCAAGACCAAGCAGGAGCCGGTCACCGTCTTCCATCAGGCGCTCGACAATGTCGCGCCGCATGTGGAAGTGCGCTCGCGCCGCGTCGGCGGCGCCACCTACCAGGTTCCGGTCGACGTGCGCCCCGAGCGCCGCCAGGCACTGGCCATCCGCTGGCTGATCACCGCGGCGCGCAACCGCAACGAGACCACCATGATCGACCGCCTCTCGGGCGAGCTGATGGACGCGGCCAACAACCGTGGCACGGCCGTCAAGAAGCGTGAAGACACCCACAAGATGGCAGAAGCCAACCGCGCCTTCGCGCACTACCGCTGGTAAAGCGCGAACGAGACTGAGAGGCACCTACCATGGCCCGCGAATACAAAATCGAAGACTACCGCAATTTCGGTATCATGGCGCATATCGACGCCGGCAAGACGACGACGACCGAGCGCGTCCTGTACTACACGGGCAAGTCGCACAAGATCGGCGAAGTCCATGACGGCGCTGCCACCATGGACTGGATGGAGCAGGAGCAGGAGCGCGGCATCACCATCACGTCCGCCGCGACCACGACCTTCTGGAAGGGCCGTGACGGCAAGATGCGCCGCTTCAACATCATCGACACCCCCGGACACGTCGACTTCACCATCGAGGTCGAGCGTTCGCTGCGCGTGCTCGACGGCGCCATCGCGCTGCTCGACGCCAATGCCGGTGTCGAGCCGCAGACGGAGACCGTCTGGCGTCAGGCCGACAAGTACCACGTGCCGCGCATGATCTTCTGCAACAAGATGGACAAGATCGGCGCCGACTTCTACCGCTCGGTCGAGATGATCGGCTCGCGCCTCGGTGCGCAGGCCGTCGTCATGCAGCTGCCGATCGGCGCCGAGACCGAGTTCAAGGGCGTCGTCGATCTCGTCGAGATGAACGCGCTGGTCTGGCGCGACGAGACGCTGGGCGCCGCCTGGGACGTCGTCGAGATCCCGGCCGACCTCAAGGCTCGCGCCGAGGAATACCGCGAGAAGATGATCGAAGCCGCCGTCGAGATGGACGAGACCGCGCTCGAGAACTACCTCGAAGGCAACATGCCGTCGAATGACGAGATCCGTGCGCTAATCCGCAAGGGTACCATCGCGGTCAAGTTCTTCCCGATGTTCTGCGGCTCTGCCTTCAAGAACAAGGGCGTGCAGCCGCTGCTCGACGCCGTCGTCGAGTACCTGCCGTCGCCGGCCGACGTTCCGGCCATCAAGGGCGTCGATGCCAAGACCGACGCCGAGATCGAGCGTCATGCGGACGACAACGAGCCGCTGTCGATGTTGGCCTTCAAGATCATGAACGACCCGTTCGTCGGCTCGCTCACCTTCGCGCGCATCTATTCGGGCAAGCTCGCCAAGGGCGTCTCGCTCGACAACACCGTGAAGGGCAAGAAGGAGCGCATCGGCCGTATGCTGCAGATGCATGCGAATTCGCGCGCCGACATCGAAGAGGCTTACGCTGGCGACATCGTCGCTCTGGCCGGCCTCAAGGACACCACCACCGGCGACACGCTCTGCGATCCGCTGCACCCGGTCATCCTCGAGCGCATGGAATTCCCCGATCCGGTCATCCAGATCGCCATCGAACCGAAGACCAAGAACGACCAGGAGAAGATGGGCCTTGCCCTGCATCGCCTGGCGGCTGAGGATCCGTCCTTCCGCGTCAAGACCGACGAGGAAAGCGGCCAGACCATCATCGCCGGCATGGGCGAGTTGCACCTCGACATCATCGTCGACCGTATGCGTCGCGAGTTCAAGGTCGAAGCCAATATCGGCGCGCCGCAGGTGGCCTATCGCGAGACGATCACCCGCACGCATGAGCAGGACTACACGCACAAGAAGCAGACCGGCGGTACCGGTCAGTTCGCCCGCGTCAAGATCCTGTTCGAGCCGGACCAGGAAGGCGGCGACTTCAAGTTCGAGTCGAAGATCGTCGGCGGCGCGGTGCCGAAGGAATACGTCCCCGGCGTCGAGAAGGGCATCAACAGCGTGCTGTCGTCCGGTCCGTTCGCCGGCTTCCCGATGATCGGCGTCAAGGCGACGCTCATCGACGGTGCCTTCCACGACGTCGACTCCTCGGTGCTCGCCTTCGAAATCGCCGGCCGCGCCTGCTTCCGTGAAGCTGCGCCGAAGCTCGGCGTGCAGTTGCTCGAGCCGATCATGAAGGTCGAGGTCGTGACGCCGGAAGACTACGTCGGCAGCGTCATCGGCGACCTCAACGGCCGCCGTGGCCAGATCCAGGGCCAGGAAGCGCGCGGCGTGGCCGTCGTCATCAATGCGATGGTGCCGCTCGCCAACATGTTCAAATACGTCGACAATCTGCGTTCGATGTCGCAGGGCCGCGCCCAGTACACGATGCAGTTCGACCACTACGAGCCGGTTCCGACCGCGGTCGCCCAGGAAGTTCAGAAGAAATACGCGTAACTCGAGCGGGTTGCACGAGACCTTAATTCAAGCCCCGCACGGGCAAGCAGGAATGGAGACATCACATGGCAAAAGGTAAATTCGAGCGCACCAAGCCGCATGTGAACATTGGCACGATCGGCCACGTCGATCATGGCAAGACGTCGCTGACGGCGGCGATCACGAAGTATTTTGGCGAATACAAGCGCTATG
>NZ_RZOJ01000436.1:0-5027 GCF_003998845.1 Mesorhizobium sp. M4A.F.Ca.ET.022.05.2.1
CTGGACGGCTCGACCCCGCCGGCAAGCAGCAGCGACTGGCGGAACATGATCGCGCCTTCCTGCTCCCACAGGTCGAAATGGCCGAACAGCATCTGTTCGTTGATCAGCGACAGGAGCCGCATCACTTCCAGCGCGCGCGCTTCCGGCACCTTGATGTCGAAGGCGCAGGCCAGGTGCAGCGCCTCGAAATCCTCCATCCAGGAGAAGGAGACGTGATAGTCGGTCCAGCTTCCCGCCACCGAAATCGAAATCTCGTCGTCGCCGGCACGCTCGAACGACCAGTCATTGTTGTGCGCCACCTGCTCGATGACGTCCACCGGGTGGATTTCGCGGGAGAATTCGAGTTCGAGAAGTTCCATGGATGCTTCCTGTGTTCAGGGGAGCGCCGCACGCTCCGCGGGGCACACACGACGAACAATCTTGTCTAGAACTCGGACGGCCAGGACTTTCTCAAACGCAAAGACCCAGACCGAACCCCACCGCCCGGCGCATGATCCCTGCTTCGAATCATGCAACAAATTCAGTCTATTGATCGGGAGTCGCGTGACCAGCCCAATTTTTCGCACTGCGTCATTCGCATGTGGAAAGGCGCTGTCGCGATGATTCATGCAATGCCGGTAAGCGATTCACGGCAAAGCGCTTTTTCGGATTGTGCTTTGTGGAAAAGTTTAACGATTATTTTTTTGTTTTGGGCTTCGCCGCCGCCGCTGGTGCGGCCTGGCCGGTGAGTTCGGCAAGCTTGGCCTCGAGCGCCTCAATACGGGCGGCGAGCAGAACGTTGTCCTCCCTCGCCTTCACCGCCATCTCGCGCGCGGCCTCGAATTCCTCGCGCTGCACTACATCCATGGTATTCAGGATTCGCTCGGCCTGGCCCTTGAAGGCCGTCTCCACCTCGCGCCGCACGCCTTGCGCGGCGCCGGCGGCATCCGTCATCAGCTTGGCGAATTCATCGAGAATGCGGTTCGGTCCGGTCGACATGGCAAATCCTCGCTTGCTCGATTTGACGTAGTGGCGCGCGGCGCGGAATGCAAGCGCAGGCTTGCCTTGACCCTGCCAAAACCCTGCCGCATGGTCCGCGCCCGAAACCAGACCGCGCCCGGGAGACCCTGTTGAGCGAATATTTTCTGTTGCCGCTGACCTCCCTGCCCTTCCCCAACATCGATCCGGTCATCGTCCAGATCGGCCCGCTGGCGGTGCACTGGTACGGCGTCGGCTACATCGTCGGCATCCTCTTTGCCTGGTGGTACGCCAAGCGCCTGGTCACCAATGCAAGACTGTGGCCCGACGGCGCCTTGCCGATGAAGCCGGAGGATCTGGACGACTTCATCGTCTGGGCAGCGATCGGCGTCGTGGTCGGCGGGCGAACCGGCTATGTGCTGTTCTACGACCTGCCGCGCTACATCGCGCATCCGCTGGATATCGTCGCCGTCTGGCAGGGCGGCATGTCGTTTCACGGCGGCCTGCTCGGCGTCATCCTGGCGATGACCCTGTTTTCGCTCAAGCGCGGTATCCGCACGTGGACGTTGTTCGACGTCGTATCGGCCGGCGTGCCGGTCGGGCTTGGCCTCGTGCGCGTCGCCAACTTCATCAACTCCGAGCTCTGGGGCCGGCCAACCGACGTGCCATGGGCGGTGGAGTTTCCCAATGGCGGACCGTTTTCGCGCCATCCGAGCCAGATCTATGAAGCCCTGCTCGAGGGCCTGGTGCTGTTCCTCGTGCTGCGCTTCCTCACCCATTCCAGGCTGAAGCTGAAGACGCCGCGCTTCGTCGGCGGCGCCTTCATCTGTGGCTATGGCCTGTCGCGCATCTTCGTCGAGTTCTTCCGCGAGCCCGACCAGCAGCTCGGCTATCTGCTGGGCACCAACTGGCTGACCATGGGCATGATCCTGTCGACGCCCATGGTGCTGGCCGGCATCTGGGCGATGGCCACCGCCAGGCCGGTGACGCAGACGCAACCGGCATGACGCGGCTGAAGACCCGCATCATCGATCTCATCGGCAGGGTGGGGCCGATCCCCGTCAGCGAATACATGGCGCTGTGCCTTTTCGACCCCGAGGACGGTTACTACACCACGCGCGAGCCTTTCGGCGCCGCGGGCGACTTCGTCACCGCGCCGGAGATCAGCCAGATGTTCGGCGAGCTGGTCGCCGTCTGGCTCTACCAGGCCTGGCAGGCGGCTGGCCGGCCTCTGCCCGCCACCGTCGCCGAGATCGGCCCCGGCCGCGGCACGCTGATGCAGGACTTGCTGCGCACCTTCCTGCGCCTCGATCCCGCTTTCGCAGGCGGCGCCACCTTCGCCATGATCGAGGCAAGCCCGCGCCTGACCGAAATCCAGCAGCGGACGCTCACCCGCCAGCCGGTGAGACTCGACTGGCACGAAACCGTCGAAACGTTGCCGAAGGCGCCACTCTTCATCGTCGGCAACGAACTGTTCGACGCCGTGCCCATCCGCCAGTTCGTCCGCAGCGGTGCCGGCTGGCGCGAACGGATGATCGGCCTCGACGATGACGATGGCCTGCGCTTCTTCGCCGGCGCAGGCTCGGTCGATCCGTCCCTGGTGCCCGACGACGCCGAGGACGCGCCGCAAGGCGCGATCGTCGAACTGGCGCCGGCCCGCGCCGCGCTGATGGGAACGATCGCTGAGCGGATAGCGGGGCACGGCGGCGCCGGCCTTTTCATCGACTACGGCCATCTCCGGCCTGGCATCGGCGACACGCTGCAGGCCTTGCGCAAGCATGATCACGACAACGTGCTGGCCAATCCGGGCGAAGCGGACCTCACCGCGCACGTCGATTTCGCCGCCCTGGCAGCGACCGCCCGGGCGCACGGCCTCAATGTCGAAACGACCACGCAGGGCGATTTCCTGCTCGGCATGGGCCTGCTCGAAAGGGCGGGATCGCTGGGCGCTAAGGCGGATGGAAAGTCGCGGCAAGCCATTTCCGACGCCGTTGAGCGGCTGGCTGGGCATGATGCTATGGGGGAGTTGTTCAAGGTCCTGAAAATCCTGCCTAAGGCCGGTCCAGTCTCTTGAGCCAAGGCGGGCGGCCGGGTTGCGAACCCGGTCGCGCGACGGGCTCTTGTCCGAACTTCACCTTGACGAAATCGCCGGCGCGGACAACAAACCCATCCATGCTCAATCAGACCAAACCGGATCCTGTTCGCTCACCCTTGCTCGAAGCGGCGAAAGCCAGGGGCATCCGCCACGGCTACTTCACCCGTATCGGCGGCGTCTCCGACGGCATCTATCGCGGCCTCAACATCGGCACCGGCTCGAATGACGATCAGGAGCGCGTCAAAGAGAACCGCCGCCGCGTCGCCGAATGGATGGGGGTGCCGGCCAGCCATCTGCTGACCGCGCATCAGGTCCACTCGCCCGATGTCGTCATCGCCAGGGAGCCCTTTGCCGGCCCTCGTCCCACGGCCGACGCCATCGTCACCGACCGGCCGGGCATAGCTGTCGGCGCCTCGACAGCCGATTGCGGGCCGGTGCTGTTCGCCGACACCGAGGCGCGCGTCGTCGGCGCCGCGCATGCCGGCTGGAAAGGCGCCTTCGCCGGCGTGCTCGAAAACACGGTCGCGGCGATGGAAGGCCTCGGCGCACGCCGCGAGCGTATCGTTGCCGTTCTCGGACCGTCGATCGGGCCGGAGAACTACGAGGTCGGACCCGAATTCATCTCGCGTTTCGTCGACGCCGATGCCGGCAACATCAGCTATTTCGCGCCATCGGCCAAACCCGGCCATGCGCTGTTCGACCTCAACCTCTATACGGTCGACCGGCTGAGAAAGACGGGCGTCACCGCCGAGGGTCTCGGCCGCTGCACTTACACTGAAGAACACCTTTTCTATTCCTACCGGCGCACCACCCATCGCAAGGAAGCGGATTACGGACGCCAGGTTTCGGCAATTGTTTTGGAGAAAGAATAATGGCGCTGCACTTCGAACGATCGGAATTCGACGCGCGGCGTGACCGGCTGATCATCGAGATGACGGAGAAGAAGCTCGATGCCGTGCTCCTGTTCGCGCAGGAGAGCATGTATTGGCTGACCGGATACGACACGTTCGGCTTTTGCTTCTTCCAGTGCCTGGTGGTGAAGGCCGACGGGTCGATGGTGCTGCTGACCCGCTCGGCCGATCTCAGGCAGGCGCGCCAAACCTCGATCATCGACAACATCGTCCTGTGGACCGACCGCGACGGCGCCAACCCGGCGATCGACCTGCGCAACCTGCTCAACGAGCTCGACCTGCTCGGCGCCCGCATCGGCGTCGAATACGACACCCATGGCCTGACGGCGTACAACGGCCGCCGCCTCGACGAGCAACTGCAGACCTTCGGCCAGATCGCCGATGCATCGGGCATCGTTGGACGGCTGCGTCTGTTCAAGAGCCCGGCCGAGATCGCCAAGTCCGAAAAGGCCGCCAGCCTGTCCGACGACGCGCTCGATGCTGCCCTGCCGCTGATCAAGCAGGGCGGCGACGAGGCGCTGATCCTTGCCGCCATGCAGGGCGCGGTCTTTGCCGGCGGCGGCGACTACCCGGCCAATGAATTCATTATCGGCTCCGGCGTCGACGCGCTGCTCTGCCGCTACAAGGCCGGGCGCCGCAAGCTGACCAAGAACGACCAGCTGACACTCGAATGGGCCGGCGTCTTCCACCACTATCACGCGCCGATGATGCGCACGGCGCTGACCGGAAGGGTCTCGAAGCGCCATCAGGAGCTGTTCGATGCTGCCCGCGCCGCGCTTCTGGCGGTGGAGAAGGCGATGACGCCCGGCAACACCTTCGGCGACGTCTTCGACACGCATGCCCGAACGCTCGAAGCCCACAACCTGACCAAGCACCGGCTGAACGCCTGCGGCTATTCGGTCGGCGCCCGCTTCACACCGTCATGGATGGACATGCCGATGTTCTATCAGGGCAATCCCGAGCCGATCGCGCCCAACATGACGCTGTTCGCCCATATGATCATTATGGACTCCGAAACCGAGACGGCGATGACCCTTGGCCGCACCTACCTCACCACCGAATCG
>NZ_RZOJ01000437.1:0-5015 GCF_003998845.1 Mesorhizobium sp. M4A.F.Ca.ET.022.05.2.1
CGCGTCCGCACCGACCGCGAGACCACGACCGCGGCCGAGGCACGCGAAAAGCTCGCCAAGGGCATGGCGATCCTGATCCGCGAGGGCTCGGCCTCGAAGGACCTCGACGCGCTGGCCGAGATCCTCGACGCCGATACGTCGAGCTTCGTCGCGCTGTGCACCGACGACCGCAATCCGCTCGACATCGCCGAGGAAGGCCATCTCGATTCCTCGATCCGGCGGCTGATCGCCAAGGGCCGGCCGCTGCATCATGTCTACCGCGCCGCCAGCCATTCCGCGGCGCGCATTTTCGGCCTCACCGATCGCGGCCTGGTGGCGCCCGGCTGGCGTGCCGACATCGCCCTGCTCGACGACCTCGAGGACTGCCGGGTGAGCGATGTCGTCTCCGCGGGACGGCTGGTGACGCCGGACCTGTTCGAGACCCGAGGCACGGTGGCGCCGGTCGGCCTCGGCTCGGTGAAGGCGAAGCCGGTCACGGCGGATGCCTTCCGCGTCGAGGCCAGGGCGGGCCGCAACCAGACGCCGGTGATCGCGATCAAGCCCGGCCTGATCATCACCTTCCGCGAGGACGCCGCCCTGCCCGTCCTCGATCAGTGCCTGCAGGCCGACCCCGAGGCCGACATCCTCAAGGCCGCGGTGGTCGAGCGGCACGGCAGGAACGGCAATATCGGCAAGGGTTTTGTCCGGGGCATCGGCCTGAAGCGCGGCGCCATCGCCTCCTCGATCGGCCATGACTGCCACAACATCACCGTGGTCGGCGCCACCGACGCCGACATGGCGGTTGCGGTCAACCGGCTGATCGAGATGGGCGGCGGCATGGCGGTGGCCGACAACGGCGTCATCACCGCAGAACTGGCGCTGCCGCTGGCCGGGCTGATGAGCCTGGAACCCTTCGAGACCGTCACCCATGCCCTGCATCAGTTGCGCGAGGCGACGCGCGACATCGGCTGCACGATCCCCGAACCCTTCCTGCAGGTGGCGTTCCTGGCACTGCCGGTGATCCCGCATCTCAAGCTCACCGACATGGGCCTGTTCGACGTCGACAGGTTCGGCTTCGTCGAGTGAGGCGACCGGCACCTGCCGGCGCAGCAAAAGGCATGCGCTGTCGGGGCACGGTCGGGATCTAAATCCGTCCCTCACATCTCTCCGAAGTAACGAGCACGGGCCAGATCATCCGAGGGTGCCTCGGGTCCCAATCCGACGACATCCGGAACCCGCGTCGGATCGCCGGCAAAAAGCGCAAAGGCATGCTGGCGCCGCCGGTCGGCCGCCTCTCCGCGCTCGAACAGCAATGCTGTCTCCATCGCCTCCAGGCGTCGCATGCAGCCGTAGAAATCATCATGGTCGCCAGCGTAGGCCTCCGCCGCCGATCGCCAATCGGGGTTTTCGAGCAATCGGTCCCGCAGCAGCCGGACATCGCGGAGCGTCCGCGACAGCCCCCTGCCCCAGGCAGGGTCGGTGGCGGCCGCGGTATCGCCGACCAGAACAACCCCGTCGCGACTGGGCCTGTCGACCCATCGATGCGACCCGTCGAAGCTGGCAAACGGACCTGCCTGCCGTGCCCGGTCGAACCAGTGGGCGGGCGCGCCTGTCGCATGCAGCTGGCGTATCATCTCCTCCACCGAATGACGGCCGGAAAGGCGCTTCGGCAGAACATCCTTGTGGTAGATGAGATAGATGCGGTTGCGCCGGGGGGCAATTTTCATCGCGATTACCATGCGCCCGCCCATGGGATCATAGAAGAGATTGATCGTGTTTGCCCGCGGTGGGGCATTGCCGGCGAGAACCTCCGAACAATCGACGTCGCCCTCCAGGATCATGCCGGCCGTGATCAGCAGTTCGGGATCATGCCTCACCTCAAAGCCGAGAAGCGAGCGTAGACGCGAATCCCTGCCGTCCGCCAGAACGACCAGGCGCGCCGAGAGACCCTTTGCGTCGCTGCCGACGTGAACTCGTGGGACATCGCCAAATGTCACCGCCGAGACCACGCTTCCGCGCCTCACCTCCGTTCCCAGGCTCTCGGCATGTTTCAGCAGAACCGTTTGCATCTGCGGATGGGGAAACGTCATGCAACAGGTCCGGGAAGGCGTCGTCGCGATCAAGTCCCGCACAGCCTGCAGAGAGCCATCCCGGAATCTTGAATAGTAGGCCGCCTCGGTGGCGCAGCTTTCGAGAAGCAAAGCATAGACGCCCAGGCGCTGGGCCTCGAGACTTCCCCAGGGCATGAGAACCTCGCCGCGGATGCGGTCCCTGAATTCGTCCTGCTGTTCGACGATGAGAACGCGCGCGCCGCGACCGGCAAGGGCGATGGCCAGCGAGGATCCCGCAAGACCGCCACCAACAATGATCAGGTCATAGTCGGCGCCAGCGCCGTTGGGTAACGGCGTCCGGCCGTCTTCCCTCTCTGCCATGGCGGACTCCCAAAGTAATATTTCGTTTTTCTAATGTACTGTACCTTGCCTACAGCCACCACTTGAATTGCAACGATCACAAGGGGCTCGCCATCGAGGCCATCAGATCGGCAGTCGGCGAACTAGAGCTCTTTGTTTTGACGCAAATCCGGACGGAAAACCGTTTCACACTTTTCCCGGAATTGCTCCAAGCCTCAATCGTTGAGTTCGGCGGCTGCCGCGATCACCTCCGAGACGATTTCGAGCACATTGCCGTCCGTCGTCCGGTGGTTGACGAAGCACGCCCTGAGCGCGAACTGGTCGTGGACCGTCGCGTTCGACAGATAGACGCGACCGCGCGCGATCACGCGTCTCAGGATCGCCCTGTTGTCCTTGGCGCGATGACGGAAACAGACCGCGCTGAGCGGCACCGGCGCCAGAAGCTCCAGCTCCGGATGCGCCTCGACCGTCTCGGCCAGAAGCCGGGCATGGCGCAGGTCCTCGGCGATCGCCTCGCGAAAGGCGCGGCGCCCGTGATATTGCAGCGACAGCCAGAGCTTCAGCGCGCGGAAACGCCGCGACAGCTCGAACGACTGATCGAAGAAGGCGAAACCTTCCGTGGGATCCTGGCTCAGCAGGCCAACATAGTCGTCGCTGTGCGAAAACGTCCTGCGCGCGATGTCCGGGTGGCGATGCAGCAGGCAGCCGCAATCCAGTGGCTGATAAAGCCATTTGTGCGCATCGAGCGAGAGCGAATCCGCCAGCGCCAGCGAGTTGAGCGTCTCCGGCAGGGCCAGGGCCGCCAGAACGCCATACGCGCCGTCGACATGCAGCCACATGCCCTCGCGTCCGGCGATAGCGGCGATCTCGGGCAGCGGGTCGATGGCGCCGGAGACGATGGTGCCGACGGTGGCGACGATCGCGATCGGTATTCGTCCGGCCGCGCGATCGGCGGCGATGGCCGCCTGGAGGGCGTCCGGACGCATCCGGAACTGGTCGTCGACGGGAACCAGGCGCAGGTTCGCCCTGCCGATGCCGAGCAGCGCCACCGCCTTGGCAATGGACATGTGCACCTGCTCGGATGCATAGACCACGCCGCCGCGCACCCCTGTTTCATTGGCCGGCAGCTTTGCTTCACGCGCCATCGCCAGCGCCATCAGGTTTGCCGCCGAGCCGCCGCCGCACAGGCTGCCGGTGAATCCGGCGCAGCCGACCGCCTCCGCCAGCCAACCGACGACGGCGTGTTCGATCGATGTCGCCGCCGGCGCGGATCGCCACGAGGACACGTTCTGATTGAGCACCGCCGCCAGCAATTCTCCCACCGCCCCCACCGGCTCGCCGGAACCGAAGACGTAGGCGAAGAACCTGCCAGCGGATGGTCGCGCATGCTCGGCGATCAACTTGAAGTCGTGCAGGACGTCCCGGCCCCTGCCCTCCTCGGCCCAGGGCCGCGAGAAGAGTTCGGTTGTCTCCCTGCCGCTGGTCGACGGATAGGCCGGACGGTCATCGAGCGAGGCCCAATAGGTCGTGGCGAGGTCCATCGCCTCGTCCGCCAGCCGCGACAAATCCTGATTGGAGATTTCGAGCGCCTTCATAGCCTGCCCCCTTGATGCATGCGAAACCACTGGACTTGATTAGCACAAAACCGGCATCGCCACCGGCAAGGGTTTTCCGTCAGACCGGCAGCGGCGGATCCGCCGGCTCCCCGGGATCATGGCCGGCAGCCGAACGGATTTCGGTCAGCGACCAGATCTGCCGCCCATCGCGGAAGTTCGCGGGATCGAGCCAGGCCTCGAAGGCGGCGCGGCGGGCCGGCCATTCGCTGGAAAGCATCGAGTACATGCAGATGTCGCGCGGCTTGCCCTTCAGGAACAGGCTCTCGCGCAGCATGCCTTCATAGACGAAGCCGAGTCGGTCGGCCGCCTTGCGCGAGCGCTGGTTGGTCGAGGTGCAGGTCCATTCCAGGCGCCGGTAGCCGAGATCGTCGAAGACGTGGCGCAGGATGAGGTAGAGCGCTTCGGTGGCGAGCCGCGTGCGCTGCAGCGGCGGTGTGTAGAGCACATAGCCGAGCTCGACGACATGATGCGCGGGTCGCGCCTCCATCAGGCAGAGCCATCCGAGCGGCCCGCCATCGGGGCCATCGACGGCGAAGAAGGCGCGCTTGGGATCGGCCACCAGGACGGCGACTTGCTCGGCGAAGGCCCGTTCGGTGGCGAACGGCCCCACCTTCATGTCGACCCAGGTGGCGTGCGTGTGCTCGTCATGCGAGAGCAGGTAGAGTTGTGCCGCATCGCCCTCGGCGTCGAGCGGCCGCAGCCGCCCCCAGCGGCCGGCAAGCTCAATGGCCAAGGGAACCGGCGCATCACCCGGCGTGACCTCGTTCGGTTTCAGCTTGGATGACATTGTCTCGCATCTCTTTGTTTTGACGCAGTTGCGGACGGAAAGCCGTTTCACGCTTTTGCTGGCGTGCTCTAGTTCCAGTATCGGAACATCCTACCCATTCTGTTCGGCATGACGAAAATCTCCTCCGCGTGGGAAAAGCCGGCATCCCGCCCCATGCCGAGCCATGTGGCGGCGGTTTCCGGGAAATCGGCCAGCAGCATGTGCCGTTCCATGGCGGCGAAC
>NZ_RZOJ01000438.1:0-5012 GCF_003998845.1 Mesorhizobium sp. M4A.F.Ca.ET.022.05.2.1
CGCGCAGCGCGAGACGCGCTCGCCCGCCGGCGTCGAGCCGGGCCGATATCAGGCCGATCGGCAGCCGATCGCCAACGAACCGCACGTCGAGGACGGCTGGGCCAAGCGAAGCGACTATGCGCGCGAGGAGCCGGCGGGACTTTCGCAAGGCCACGCGCCTCAGGCCGCGCTCGATCCCCGCCATGCTGCGAACGTGCGGCGGCCCGCCGTCGACGATGCCGACAGCGAGCAGTGGAAGCCGCTGATCGACCCGATGCAGGTCGTGCGCGGCATTGCCCGCTCGAAGGCGCTGATACTCTCGACGACGATCCTCGGCGCGGCCCTCGGCGTCGCAATTGCCTTGTCGACGCCGAAGAAATACGAGGCCACGGCCGAACTCATCGTCGATCCGCGCGACCTCAAGCTCACCGATCGCGATCTCACACAGAACGTGGTCGCCTCCGACGCGACGCTGGCGATCGTCGAGAACCAGGTCCGCGTGCTCACCTCCGGCACGGTCCTCAACAAGGTCGTCGACAAGCTCAATCTCACCAACGATCCCGAGTTCAACGGGCAAGGTTCCGGCGGTCTCGGCGTCATGTCGATGATCCGCTCGATCCTGTCGCGCCACGATGCCGGCGCCGCCGACGATGCCCGCCGGCGCGCGCTCGCCGTCGGCAATCTGGCCGAGAGCCTGTCGGTCGAGCGCGGCGGCAAGACCTTCGTCATCTCGATCGGCGCCACCACCCAGAACGGCGAGAAGTCGGCCCTCATCGCCAACACCATGACCGACGTCTTCCTGCAGACCTTCGGCCAGATCCAGTCCGACACCGCCGGCCGCGCCACCGACGAGCTGACGGCGCGGCTCGACGAATTGCGCAAGGGCGTCGAGGCGGCCGAGCGCAAGGTCGAGGATTACCGGGCCACGCACGACCTCGTCGACGCGCAGGGCCATCTGATCAGCGACGACCAGATGCTGAAGCTCAACGAGCAGCTTTCCGTCGCCCGCGCCCGCACGCTGGAGCTCAACGCGCGGGCGGCTTCGGCGCGTTCGCTCAGCGTCAATTCGGTCCTCACCGGCACCTTGCCGGAAGAGATCAACTCCAACACCATGGGCGAACTGCGCGCGCAATATGCGGCGCTGAAGCAGGAGGCCGATCGCGCCGCCGTCCGGCTCGGCCCGCGCCATCCCGAACTGCAGGCGCTCAGCGCCCAGCTCGCCGGCGCGCGTGACCGCATCGCCGGCGAACTGCAGCGCATCGCTTCTTCGCTGCAGGTCGACCTGAAGCGCTCCGTCCAGCTGGAGCAGGATCTTGCCTCCCGCCTGGCGCAGGCCAAGGTGCAGAGCGGCGACGTCAACAACGCTCTGGTTTCGCTGCGCGAGCTTGAACGCGAGGCCGCCGCCAAGCGCTCGGTCTACGAGGCTTTCCTGCTGCGCGCCAAGGAGACCGGCGAGCAGAAGGACATCAACACCGCCAACATCAACGTCATCTCCAAGGCGTTTGCACCGCTCGAGGCCATGGGGCCGTCGCGCGCCGTGATGGCGCTTGCCGGCTTGCTGCTTGGTTTTGCTGCGGGCATCGGGCTCGGCGGCATGCGCGGCGCCTATGAGAGCCTGCGCGAAACCGCGACCTCGCGCTCGCGTCGCCGCGGAAACGACGACCACAGGCCGGCGGTCGAAGACAAAGTCTATCGGGCGCCGCCGCCTGTTCCGCTGCCGCGGTCGCAGCCGCGCGCCCCATTGCCGCCTCCGCCGCCGCCCGCCGCGACCACCGGGGCCGAACGTTGGGGGCCGGTCGGCGCCCTGCTTTCGGCGGTGCGCGAGATGATGCCCGGCAAAAGGCAAAAGCCCGCCGATCCCGGCAAGGTCACCGAACGCCCCGCGTCCTATCGGCAGCCTCAATTCCAGCAGGATGAGCCGCCTCGGCGGCAACCGATGTACCCCGCTCAGCGGGCGCGGGCCTACGACGATGAGCCCGGTTTTCGGCCGGCACGGCCCGAACAGACAGCGCCGGCTGGCTATGCCAATCCGTCGCCAGCGGCGCAGCCCGGCGGGCAGGGGGCCTACCGGGATCAATTGTCGCCGCAGGTGCAAGACACCGAGGATCAGCAGGGCCAGATCGACGAAATCCGCGAAAGCCTGCGCGAATTCCGCGAAGCGGTGCGCGAGCTCACCGAAAGCCGTTCGAACCGCCGCTATTTCTAAATCCCGCCCCATCCGATAAAAGCGGCCGGTTTCGAGTTTACGGCATGCGACGGCGTTTTGACGGGATTGCCCGTCGGAATTTTCGTGAAAATGCCGCTCGGCATATCGCCCGAACCGCGCGGGTTTCGGGTCTGTGAAACAATGGGACAAGGCGGTCGCATGAATCCCAAGGGATGCGACGTGCGCTGATGGAAGAGTTGAAGGTGGTTCATGGCCGAAGTGATTGACGGAAAGAGCGTCGCCGAAGACGTGGTTGGCAAGGTCAAGGCGCTGACCGCGGAACTGGCGGGCAAGGGCGCGACGAAGCCCGGCCTCGCCGTGGTGATCGTCGGCGAGGATCCGGCGAGCCAGGTCTATGTCGCCTCTAAGTCTCGCACCGCCAAGGAATGCGGCTTCCACTCGCTGCAGCACACGCTGCCGGCCGAGACCTCGGAGGCCGAATTGCTCAAGATCATCGGGGATCTGAACGCAGACCCGTCCATCCACGGCATCCTGGTGCAGTTGCCGCTGCCCGGCCACATCGATTCCGGCAAGGTCATCCAGACCATCGCGCCGGAGAAGGACGTCGACGGCTTCCACTTCATCAATGTCGGCAAGCTCGGCACCGGCGAGCTGGAGACGGCCTTCGTGCCCTGCACGCCGGCCGGCTCGATGCTCCTGATCGAGCGCGTGCGCGGCAAGGACCTCTCCGGCCTCAACGCCGTCGTCGTCGGCCGCTCCAACATCGTCGGCAAGCCGATGGCCAACCTTTTGCTTGCCGCCAACTGCACCGTCACCATCGCCCACAGCCGCACCAAGGACCTGCCGGCGCTTGCCCGCACCGCCGACATCCTGGTCGCCGCCGTCGGTCGTCCGGAAATGGTCAAGGGCGACTGGGTCAAGCCCGGCGCCACCGTCATCGATGTCGGCATCAACCGCATCGCCGCGCCGGAGAAGGGCGAGGGCAAGAGCCGCCTCGTCGGCGACGTCGCCTATGCCGAAGCCGCCAAGGCGGCCGGCGCCATCACGCCGGTGCCTGGCGGCGTCGGGCCGATGACCATTGCCATGCTGATGGCGAACACTGTAGCTTCCGCCTACCTTGCGGCCGGGTTGAAGCGGCCGTCCTTCTGACCGGGAAGCAGTCTACTTGCCGAACCATTCCATTCCCATCGAACGGCCGGTCGCGAACGATTCCGTTCAGGGTGGTCGTCAGTTCGGGTTCCTGCTGGTCGACAAGTTTTCGATGTTCTCGCTGGCCGCGGCGATCGACTGCTTTCGCTCGGCCAACCGCTTGCTTGGCCGCGATGTCTATGGCTGGACGACCATATCGGCGGATGGCGACGCCGTCATGGCCTCGAACGGCCTGCCGCTGAAGATCGATTATTCCGTCGCTGATATGCCGCCGGTCGACATCCTGTTCGTGTCGGTCGGCCTCTCCATCGAATTCCCGGGCAAGAGCAAGGTGCTGGCGGCGCTGCGCAGCTGGGGCAGGCGCGGCAATGCGCTCGGTGCGCTCTCGGTCGGCTCCTATCTGCTCGCCGAGGCCGGCCAGCTCGACGGCTATCGCTGCACCATCCATTGGGAGAACCGCGCCGGCTTCATGGAGCGCTTTCCCGACATCAACTGCACCGGCAATGTCTTCGAGATCGATCGCAAGCGCTACACCTGCGCCGGCGGCACCACCTCGATCGACCTGATGCTGGAGATCGTGCGCACGGATTTCGGCTCCAACCTCGCCAACGGCGTCGCCAACCAGTTCCAGCACGAGCGCATCCGCTCGGCCGGCGACCGCCAGCGCGTCGGCCCGGAACGCGACCTCACCGGCAAGTCGGAGAAGCTCAGGCGCATCGTCGAGCTGATGGCCGATCACCTCGACGAGCCGCTGTCGGCGGTGCAGCTCGCCAAGTCGGCGGGCCTGTCGGTGCGCCAGGTCGAGCGCCTGTTCCTGCGCCATTTGAGCGTCACCCCGGGGCGTTACTACATGAGGCTCAGGCTGGAGCGGGCGCGCGAACTGCTGCGCCAGACCAACATGCCGATCCTCGACGTGGCGATCGCCACCGGCTTCACCTCGCACTCCTATTTCGCGCAGAGCTATCGGCTGCAGTTCGGCCGACCGCCGTCGGAAGAGCGTCGCACCACCTACTGAGCAATGAGCCGCCGTGCGTGGTGCCTGTGCGCAAGGCCGTGTGCGGACTTGTGTCCCAAGGCCGGGTCAAATACCTTTCCCGCCGCGGACCAGAGGGGTTTCCTAGGAGAGTTTCATGATGCGATTGGCACGGAGCGTCGCCACGGCGATCCTCCTTTTGTCGACGACCACGCTTGGCGTTGCCGCCAACAAGGTCATCATCGTTCTTGATGCCTCGGGCTCGATGTGGGCGCAGATTGACGGCAGGCCGAAGCTCGAGATCGCCCGCGAATCGCTGCGTACCGTGCTGCAGTCGGTGCCGGCCGACGACGAGATAGGCTTCATGGCCTACGGCCATCGCCAGAAGGGCAGTTGCGAGGACATCGAGCTGATCGTGCCGCCGCAGGCGGGCTCGGCGAGCGCCATTTCGGCCGCCGCCGACAGCATGAAGTTCCTCGGCAAGACGCCGCTGACGGCAGCCGTCAAGCAGGCGGCCGAGGCGCTGAAATACACCGAAGACAAGGCAACCGTCGTCCTCATCACCGACGGGCTCGAGACCTGCGGCGGCGACCCTTGCGCGCTCGGCAAGGAACTGGAGGCTTCCGGCGTCGATTTCACCGCCGACGTCGTCGGCTTCGGCCTGACCGCCGACGAAGGCAAGCAGATCGCCTGCCTCGCCGAGAACACCGGCGGTAAGTACATCCAGGCCTCGGACGAAAAGGC
>NZ_RZOJ01000439.1:0-4989 GCF_003998845.1 Mesorhizobium sp. M4A.F.Ca.ET.022.05.2.1
GGTGTGCGATGATCGGCATCAGCACCGCATCGTACTGGGCTGTCTCGGCGATCAGCCGGCGCGACGTGGCATTGAGCCGCTGCAGGATCTCATAGAGTTCGCCGGCCGGGATGATATCGCCGAAGCGGCTCAAGACACGCGTGGCGCGCTCGATGTCGCCGGCAACGGAGCGGCCGACGCGCAGCGCCTCGGCGCGCATCGTGCCGGCCACCGCCGAGGTCACCGTCTTGCAGAAGTCGGCCATGAAATCGCGCCCGATATAGGGCAGGTCGATCTCGTCGACCGTATGACCGCCCTCGCGCGCCAACGCGATAGCCGTGTCCAGCGCTTGCAGCGTCTCGGCCGAAATCGGCAGGCCGAGCGGCGACTTGCGGTAGACGGCGAGCCTGAGCTTGCCGGGATCGCGCGCCGCGGCGGCGGCGAAGCTGCCTTTCGGCGCGGGCGCGCCATAGGGCGACAGCGGATCCGGCCCATGCGTCAGGTCGAGCAGCAGCGCCGAATCCCGCACCGAGCGGGCGACCGCGTGGTCGACAACCATGCCGTACCAGCTTTCGCTGGTGAGCGGCGTCAGCGGCACGCGGCCGCGCGAGGTCTTCAAGCCGACCAGCCCGCTGCAGGCCGAGGGCACCCGGATCGAGCCGCCGCCGTCGGAGGCATGCGCCGCCGGCACCACGCCGGCAGCCACCAGTGCCGCGGCGCCCCCGGACGAGCCGCCGGTTGTGTGGCCGGTATTCCACGGATTGCGGGTGATGCCGAAGGCCGCCGATTCCGTCATCAGCCTCAGCCCGTGCTCGGGCGAGGTGGTGGTGGCGATCGGGATCAGGCCGGCGGCGAGATGGCGCTCGACCATCACCGAATTGTAGTCGGCGGTGAAAGCCGGGATGCGGCTGCCGCCATGGATCGGCACGCCCTTCAGGCCGATGCCGAGATCCTTCAGCGCGAAGGGCACGCCGGCGAGCGGCAGCGCGCGGTCGACGCTCTTGGCGCGCGCCCGCGCCGCATCATAAAGCGGCTCGGCGATGGCATTGATGTCGGGGCGCGTCGCCTCGGCGCGCGCGATCGCTGCGTCGACAAGCTCCTGCGGCGAGAGCTCGCCCTTGCGCACCAGGCCGGCCAGGCCGGTCGCATCCTCTTCCCACAGCACCCGTTCGACCGACATCGCCGCTGTCCTCCGCCGGCCCGGAGGCTAGCGGCAGCCGATTTGCTTGGCAACGGCGCCCGAGCGCTTCGTGAGTGCGCGCAAAGATCATCGCAAGCTTAAGCGAGACAACATTGCCTGCGCCGTTGCAAATCAATCGCAATCCTCTAATTTGCCGCCATGGCGCCGCAGGACATCAGCCAGCTGATCGTCCGGACTTCAATGAAGGACCGGGCAGCGTTCGATCTGCTCTACCGGCAGACCAGCGCGAAACTTTTCGGTGTCTGCCTTCGTGTATTGAAGGACAGGGGAGATGCGGAAGAAGCGCTTCAGGAGGTCTTCGTCAAGATCTGGACGAAGGCGGATCGTTTCGCGGTCTCCGATCTAAGCCCGATTTCCTGGCTGGTGGCTATTGCGCGCAATCATGCGATCGATCGCATTCGGGTGCGGCGCGAGCCGGCCGCCTATATCGACGCCGCGCTCGACGTGGCCGATCCGGCGCCGGGACCGGAGGCCATGGCCGTGGCGGGCGGTGAATCCGTGCGCATCTACCATTGCCTCGACGAGTTGGAGAAGGACCGGGCGGCGGCCGTCCGGGGCGCCTATCTGAACGGCGAAAGCTATGCCGAGCTGGCGGAGCGCCATGGCGTGCCGCTGAACACGATGCGGACCTGGCTGCGGCGCAGCCTGTTGAAACTCAGGGAATGCCTGGAAAGATGACGCTGGCAGAGGAAAACGGACCGGAACGTGGAGGCGACGACCTGTTCGCCGCCGAATACGTTCTTGGCGTCCTGGCCGCGGACGAACGCCAGATCGCGTCCCGCCGCATCGAGGCGGACGCCGCTTTCGCGCGCCTTGTCGACCGCTGGGAGGTTCACCTTTCGCCGATGGCCGCCGCCTATCCGGAGACCGAGCCTCCGATCAGGGTCAAGGAGGCGATCGATCGCCGGCTGTTCGCCCAAGAGTCCCGCGCCGGCCTCTGGTCGAGCCTCACCTTCTGGCGCGGCCTCGCCGCCGCCGCCGTCGCGGCGCTCGCGATCGCCATCGCCCTGCCATACATCAACCCGCCTGTCGTCGAGCCGCGGCAGCGGCTTGTCGCATCGCTGGCGGCCGATGGCAGCGACGTCAAATACCTCGTCGTCTACGACGCTGCGCGCCGCGATGTCGGTCTCTCCCTTGTCTCCGGCGAGCGTGCCGCCGGCAAGGACTTCGAGCTGTGGATGATCGAGGGCAAGAACGCGCCGGTTTCGATGGGCGTCATTCCCGCCGGCCAGACGACGCACATGGCCGTCACCCCTGCTGTTGAGCAGAAGCTCGCGCAAGGCGCCGTGCTCGCCGTCAGCGTCGAGCCCATCGGCGGCTCGCCGACCGGCCAGCCGACCGGGCCGGTTGTCGCCGCGGGCGACCTGAAGGGCATCTAGTCTCTTCGAGGATTGAGCGCCCTCCCTGAAAGAATAATCAAAATCTATCCTGCATGAGGTTAGAGCGAGAGAAGTTTCTTTCTGGCTGCGTGCTCATCAGCGTAATTTCGTCCCGCGCAAGGTCAGATAAAAATTTTTGAGAGCCGAGCGAAACTCGCGCAAGTCTGCCCCGTATCTCCTGGTGTTCCCAAAGACGGGCAACGATATCCAGAGGAGATAGAAATCATGCGTAAATTCGCCACCCTTTTGCTCGCCGGTACTATTGGTCTTTCCGCGCTCGGTGCCGCCGCCTATGCCGCCAATCCGATGGTCGGCGGCGCGCCTATGTATGCCAAGAAGAACATCATCGAGAATGCCGTCAATTCGAAGGACCACACCACGCTGGTCGCCGCCGTCAAGGCCGCCGGCCTGGTCGACACGCTGCAGGGCGCCGGCCCGTTCACCGTCTTCGCGCCGACCAACGAGGCCTTCGCCGCGCTGCCCACCGGCACCGTCGAGATGCTGCTCAAGCCCGAGAACAAGGACAAGCTCACCAAGATCCTGACCTGCCACGTCATCGCCGCCAAGGCGATGGCTGCTGACGTCGCCAAGATGGCCAAGGCCGATGGCGGCGCGCACAAGGTCAAGACCGCCGGCGGCTGCGATCTGACGCTCAAGGCCGACAAGGGCAAGGTCACCGTGACCGACGAGAACGGCAACGTCGCCAATGTCACGATCGCCGACGTCCGGCAGTCTAACGGCGTCATCCACGTCATCGACAAGGTGCTGCTGCCGAAGATGTAACAAAGACGCCGCTGCCAGCGAAGACATGGCAAAGGCCTTCCCCGGTTGCGCGGCTCCTCTCCTGTAGGCCGTGCGACTGACCGCTTGCTCCGCGCCGTCCACGTGAAGTGGAGCCGGCGCGGAGTTTTCGTTGGGAGGCGTCAACCGCTTTTGATTTTCGCCTGGCGCGAAAATCTGGCAAACCGGCATTGGAGGAATTGTCCCATGAACCGTCGCGATCTTCTCCTGAGCGGCGCCGCGGCCGCCGCGGTCCTGGCCGGCACGGCTGCCTTGCTGCGCATTGGTGGCGCGCCAAATGCCCGCGCCGCCGAGACCTTCGAAGTGACCAAGACCGACGCCGAATGGCGCGCCATCCTGTCCGACGCGGCCTACAATGTGCTGCGCAAGGAAGGCACCGAATATCCAGGCACCAGCCCGCTGCTCGACGAGCACCGCAAGGGCATCTTCGCCTGCGCCGGCTGCGACCTGCCGGTCTATCCCTCGGAGACCAAATTCGATTCCGGCACCGGTTGGCCGAGCTTCTGGCAGGAAATTCCCAAGGCCATCGGCACGACCGCAGACCGGTCGCTCGGCATGACCCGCACCGAGGTGCATTGCCGCCGCTGCGGCGGCCATCTCGGCCATGTCTTCGACGACGGCCCGCCGCCGACCGGTCTGCGCCACTGCATCAACGGCGTGGCGCTGAGCTTCAAGCCGGCTGCCGCCTGAGTGGCGCTTTAGTTCAGGCCGAGAAGCGTGATGCTGGGCTTGGTCAGCATCAGCCAGAAGATGGCGACCACGGCGAAGAAAGCCGGAAAGCCGAACGCGAACCAGACGCGGTAGAGCCGGTCGAAGCCTGGTGGCAGGGCGGTCGCTTCCGCCGCAGCGTGTTTGGCCATGTCGCGCAAGCGGATCTGGATCCAGACCACCGGCAGCCAGAACAGGCCGATGATCACATAAAGCGCCAGTGACAGCAGGATCCAGCCTTCGTTGAGCGGCCAGCCGACGACGCGCGCCAGCCCGTACCCCGTCAGCGGCTGCAGCACCACGGCAGTCGCCGTGAAGATGCTGTCGGCGATCACCACGATGCCGGCGACATGTGCGATGATGCGCGGGTCGCGGGTCCTGACGGCCATCGCCATGAAGAAGGCGATGCCGATGCCGGTGCCGAACAGCACCGTCGCGCCGAGCACATGGACAAGCCGCAGTCCATCTTCCAGCGCCATCAGCGTTCGTCCAGAGTGGCGAGGGCCGCGAGCGTCAGCAGGATCGACGGCACCACTTTGACGAGGGGGCCGAGCGGATCGCGCCAGAGCGCGGGCTCCGCGAATGTAGCGGCAAGCAGGTAGGCGAGCGTCAGCACCAGCATGCCGATCAGGGCGCGCCGCGCCCAGGGCCGGAAGAGCACCGCAAGCCCCAGTGCGATGTCGGCAAGACACGTCACCGCCACCATCGCGCCCGCGGCATGGCCAGGCAGGAAACTTGCGAAATGGCTGCGCGCCGCCTCGAATGCCAGGAACGGCGTGAGGCCGGATACCAGCCAGAACAGCGCCAGCGCGACGATGATCGGCGCCTTCAGCAGATAGAGGCGGGCGAACCATAGATCCTGCACGCCCGAAGGGGCGGCGGCGAGCGTCTCGGCCGCCGACGAAAGGCGCTGGTCTGACC